>NZ_KB235903.1:363314-624694 GCF_000332155.1 Kamptonema formosum PCC 6407
GTCTCAGCCATCGAGAGCTAGGAGATTGCCTCGGCCACCCACCTGTAGGAATTGCTGCCAACTGCCAAGAACCATTCGGTAACGATACCTCTAACACAACTGGATTTTGCTCGAAAAACCGCCCATCCCCGTAAAATACCGCTCCTTTCGCCCCTAACCCGTCCTGGCCTCGGAGAGCGTACTGTAGGGGAGATGGGGGAGGATGGGGGAGGATGGGGGAAGAGTGGGGGAGGATGGGGGAGGAGTGGGGGAGGAGTGGGGGAAGATTTATCTCCCCCTGCTCCCCCACTCCCCTGCTCCCCTGCTCCCCTGCTCCCCTGCTCCCCTGCTCCCCTGCTCCCCATCTCCCCCTCTCCCCCGCTCCCCAACTCAGCCAGGAGATATTTACCCCGTCTATGCCAGCGAGCGATCGCTTTCCCCTGCAACCCTGCTAAAAAATCCCTAGCAAAAAATGGGCTGGCGATCGTGTTCTCTAGCAACACATCGCCACCCAATATTTCTAAACCCAGGGTCAGTTGATTTAGACCCCGGCAAATGGTTTCAACTTCAGGCAGTTCTGGCACAACTTAACGCTGTTCAGTTCCTTGGTTGGGTGCCCCTTCGACACTGGTGGGAACTTCAGCTCCCGGAGCGCTTTTATCTGTAGTTTTTGGCTGCTGGGGTGCGCCGCCACTCCCTGTCTTGCGAGTACCGGGTTCGATGGTGGTTTGCTTGCCACCGGAAGCTGCCGTCGATTTTCCCTTAGCCTTGGGCCCTGAAACTTCGACCACTTCGCCTGTTGCGAAGTTGTTGGTATTGACACCGGCATAATTTACGGTGTTAAAGCGAACGATAACGGGGTATTTAATGCCACTTTGGTCTATAGAGGCAACAGTACCTAGTTCCTGAAACCAGTAGGACTCTTTGCGAAGAATACGAACTTGAGAACCACGTTGAACCATGAGCTTTTTTTCCTTATGTAACGAATAAACGGATAAAGCTATTTGTTTTTCATTTTAGGATTGCGCGGTTCACTTTCAAACGGACGCTGCGGCGTTTGTATATATAAGTTTACATTTGAGAGTCATGACTGGTGGCTGGGTACAATGCCTTCGGCTGACTTCGCCTACGCCACTTGTCAGCAGTCCCAAGTCGGACTCAGCCTCTAGAGCCGCGATCGGGCTTAAAACATTGCGATCGACAGCCTATATGACTTTATGTATTACTTTTTTTGACCCAGATTCGGCATCCTCAAGCGATCGCCCTCCCAAAAAAAGAGCGATCGCCATCAAATTACTTAGTTGCCAACAAATCGGCCGCCAACCGCTTAAACGCCAACCTTTCATTCTCGATATCGACAAAAATCGTATCGCCATCGCTGAAATCTCCCCGCAAAATGCTCTTCGCAATTTGCGTTTCCAACTCGCGCTGAATTGCTCGTTTTAAAGGACGCGCACCGTAAACAGGATCGTAACCTACTTCTGCCAAGAAATCGAGAGCAGAATCAGACAATTTGATCGACATCTTGCGATCTGCTAACCGTTTATCTAAACGACCAATTTGCAACTTCACAATCTGCCGCAATTCCTGCTTACTCAATCCCTGAAAAATGATCGTCTCATCAATCCGGTTGAGAAATTCTGGGCGGAAAGTACCGCGCATCGCCTCCATCACCCGACTACGCATTTCTTCATCATCTCCTCCCACATCTAAAATGTATTGAGAGCCAACATTAGAGGTCATAATAATCACAGCATTCTTAAAGTCTACCGTGTGACCTTGCGCGTCAGTAACGCGGCCATCATCCAGAATTTGCAGCATGATATTAAACACATCCGGGTGAGCTTTTTCGATTTCATCGAATAGAATCACCGCGTAAGGACGGCGGCGGATTGCCTCAGTTAATTGTCCACCTTCATCATAGCCAACATAGCCCGGAGGCGCACCAATCAACCGAGAAACCGCGTGTTTCTCCATGTACTCAGACATATCAATTCGCACCATTGCATCTTCGGTATCGAACAGATAAGCTGCCAAAGCTTTCGCTAATTCTGTCTTACCAACACCCGTCGGGCCGAGGAAAATAAAACTAGCAACAGGACGATTCGGATCGGCTAAACCGGCGCGCGATCGCTGAATTGCATCTGCAACAGCAGTCACCGCTTCATCTTGTCCGATTACCCGCTTGTGCAGTTCATCTTCCAAGTGCAAAAGTTTCTGCATTTCCGACTCTACCAACTTGCTGATCGGAATTCCCGTCCACTTAGAAATAATCTCCGCAATGTCGGATTCCGTAACTTCTTCCCGCAGCAAAGTTTGACCCGTAGTTTGAGTCGCCGTCAGTTTAGTTTCTGCCTCTTCTAATTGCTTTTGCAACTCAGTTAAAGTGCCATATTTCAACTCAGCAGCACGGTTAAGATTATATTCTCGTTCTGCTTGCTGAATTTCAATATTTACCTTATCAATCTGTTCTTTGATCTTCTGAATATTGCCTAGAACGCCTTTTTCAGCTTGCCATTGTCCATTCAGCGCACTTTGTTGTTCTTTAAAATTAGCTAGGTCTTTTTCTAGCCTTTCTAAGCGTTCGATCGAAGCGGGAGCACTTTCTTTTTGCAATGACAGTCTCTCCATTTCTAGCTGCAAAATCTTACGATCGATTTCGTCTAGTTCTTCCGGCTTAGAAGTAATCTCCATTTTCAATTTAGCGGCTGCTTCATCCACTAAGTCAATGGCTTTATCTGGCAGAAAGCGATCGCTAATATATCGAGTAGATAAAGTGGCTGCTGCTACTAAAGCACTGTCGGAAATTTTCACGCCATGATGTACTTCATAACGCTCCTTCAAACCCCGCAGAATCGAAATAGTATCTTCCACTGTAGGTTGATCTACGTAAACCTGTTGGAAGCGACGCTCTAAAGCAGCATCTTTTTCAATATACTTGCGGTATTCATCCAGCGTAGTTGCACCGATACAGCGCAATTCACCTCTCGCTAACATCGGTTTCAGCAAGTTGCCAGCATCCATCGCCCCTTGAGTTGCACCTGCACCGACAACGGTATGAATTTCATCAATAAATAGAATAATTAAACCCTTGGAATCGGTGACTTCTTTGAGTACAGCTTTTAAGCGTTCTTCAAATTCTCCTCTGAATTTGGCACCAGCAATTAAAGCCCCCATATCTAAAGCAATTAATCGCCGATCTTTAAGAGATTGAGGCACATCTCCGGCAATAATTCGCTGAGCCAAGCCTTCTGCGATCGCAGTTTTACCTACCCCTGGTTCGCCAATTAAAACGGGATTATTTTTCGTGCGGCGGCTCAAAATCTGAATCGTGCGACGAATCTCGTCATCTCTACCAATCACCGGATCGAGTTTACCTTCCCGCGCAAATTCAGTTAAGTCTCTGCCATATTTTTCCAAGGATTCATATTTAACTTCTGGATTTTGATCGGTCACTTTTTGGTTCCCCCGGACTTGGGCAATTATTTCTTTTAGCTTGGCTTCATCTAGTTTAAATTCTTGAAATAAACTTTTGCCAAAGCGGTCATCTTGAGGATAAGCTAGCACCAAATGCTCAATCGAAATGAATTCATCTTCATACTCTTTTCGATGGGCTTCAGCTCGGTCTAGTAAAGTGTCCAAGCTGCGGCCGAGATAGACAGAAGCTCCACTTCCCGATATTTTAGGCTGGCGGTTAATGAATTCTTCAGTCCGATCTTGTAGCTGGCGCACGTTAATACCAGCTTTAGTGAAGAGGCTGTTAGCTAATCCGTCTTGTTCTAGCAAAGCTTTCATTAAGTGTTCGCTTTCGAGCTGCTGTTGTTGGCTTTGCTTAACAATATCTGGGGTGCGGGCGATCGCTTCCCAGGCTTTTTCTGTAAATTGATTTGGGTTACTCGGCTGCATTTTTCGCTACCTCGCCTTGATATTACTTTATAATTTTAAAATTATTGTAGACAGCCACTAGCGATCGCCTAGATCGGTGTTCACCCCTGACTATTGGCGTATATCCGTCCTTCTCACATACTTACCCGTTCCGGGAGGCGAACCGTAAAAGTCGAACCGCGTTCCACTTCACTTTCTACTGCGATCTCGCCGCCTAAAATTTGGCACAAACGCTGGCTAATTGTCAGCCCTAAACCAGTCCCGCCGTACTTGCGCGTAGTCGATGCGTCTGCTTGAGTAAAAGGTTTAAAAATATGTTGCAACTGCTCCTCAGTCATGCCAATTCCAGTATCGCTCACGCGAAAAATTAAGACTTGAGAGTTAGAATTTAAAGCTGGGGGATATTCCTGTTTATATTTCTTATTTTTACTCTTAAATTTATCATTTTTAATTCTTTCGATGCTAAGAGTAATCACACCTTTTTCTGTGAATTTAGCCGCGTTACTGAGCAAATTAAGTAGTATCTGCCGCACCTTCGGCTGGTCAGCATACATAGTACCAACATCACCGTTAATTTGCATTGCCAAAGTATTACCTTTTTTCTCTACTAGCGGTTGAGCCGTAGTCACAACTTCTTCAATCATATTAGCAATATCAAAATTTTCTAAATAAAGAGTGACATGACCTGCTTCTATCTTAGAAATATCGAGAATATCACTGATCATGTCCAGCAAATGCTTGCCCGCAGTTTGAATTCTTTCCAAATCCGGTAGAAAATCTTCATAACCCTCATCTTGGGCATCTTCTTGCAGCATTTCACTGTAGTTAATAATCGCATTTAAAGGCGTGCGAAGTTCGTGACTCATGTTAGCCAAAAATGCACTTTTAGAGCGGTTCGCTGCTTCGGCAGCAATTTTTGCTTCTTGCAATTCTTCTGTATACTCCCCTACCCGCAAAATTAATTCGTTGAGCGCTATTGCTAACTGCCCAACTTCATCGGAAGTCGTGATCGGTACTTGCAAGTCAAAATTTGATTCTTCACTCACTTGCTGAGCGATTTTTGTGGTAGCTTCCAAGGGACGAGCAATCGCTTTGCTAGTATAGATTGCTAACATCGCTGCGATCGCAGCAGATAATGTTAAACTACTAATAAGAATTATCGTTCCTAGCGTCTCGGCTCGCTCATAAGATTTCAATGCCCGATCTGCCTTAACACGAAAGTTCTTCGCAAGGTTAGCTGACTGTTGCAAAAAGTCATTCAATTTTAAAGTAGATTCGTTGCTAGCAAAACTATTCAAACTCTGCTTAGCGCTTTGCAGTTCTTTGGGTTTTAAATTAGATGATTTTAGCTTTACTAATAACTTCTCTACCTGCTGCGAATAAGCTTTAACTTTCTGTACATATATCTCTGTCAAATCCTTAAACTGATTGTACTCTTTTTGAATCTGTGGATCTGAAGGATCTGGTAAAGACTGAACTTGCTCTAGCAGTTGAGTCATCTCAGCAGCGCGAGACAGAAATTCAGAGCTTTCCTGCACAAAAAGTTGAGGCGTTGCCAGTAAGCTAGGCAGCTCTTTTTTATAAATTCTTAACTCCCAGAGCGTACTACTGAGGCTGGTTAGAATTTCAGCTTTTTCTCTGTCTGTAGCTAATTGTTCCCTAACTTGCTGTTTGTAATATCCTTCAATACCCCTTCCCGTCAAAGTACCGAGAATGGCAATACCAATGACTAGGGCATACCCGCAGCCAATTTTTTGCCTGATACCTAAGCGGTTGAACAGACGGTTTAACCCATTTTGAGCAGGGTTTTGAGGTGAGTTTTGCGAGTTTGAGGTTAAAGGCATCGGCAAGGTACTCATCAACCAGAAAGGTAATATATAGCTAGGATGCTCAGGGCTAGGATGCTCAGGGCTAGGGGAAGAAAGGAAGAAGGGAATATAATCAGCGGGCTTCAGCAATAAGAGAGTGTCTTAAACGCCTTGGCGATTGCTATATATATTGTAAATGATGACAGCGTAACGGTAAAGATAATCTATAATTTAACCTCTGTTCTACATAGCTATGGGGTCTTTGCAAAGTTCCACTTCCGGCTCTGCTTGACTGCTTGCAATTCTACCCTCTTTAACTTAAGATTCTCTCTAGTATCTCTAATATTTTCTGCATAGCTGATTAGTCGATGTGAATTGGCTTGTTTGAGGTTTCATTCTTGAGCTGTTCCCAGTTAGCGGTTAAAAAATCCAGAGCTTTTTTGAAATAAATCTTGCTTTTTGAGCTAAAAATTGTACTGTTTAAATCTACTCGATCGAGTTTTTCTTGTATTTGCAAACGATAGTCGTCATCATGTATCAGCTTTAATATCAAGTAAATATACTCTTCTGAAGTTTGAGCAATTAACTCTGATAAACCAACAGTTTGGAGCATTTGAGAACCAATTCGGTTGTACCATTTGTCTCCCTCCAAGGTGACAGTAGGTTGTCTCAAGTATAAGCTGTCAGCAACAGTATTACAACCGCCAAAATGACAGGCTTCAATACAAATATCTCCCTCTTCCATGAGGGCCATATATTCGCCGTAGGGTTTAGCTGGAATCAGTTCCACACAATCTTTACCTAAGATAGATTCTAAATCTGTAGCGAAGGGGAGGAAATCATTTTTTCTGGTCAATGCACCCCCAGAAAAAAATCTAAAACCAATCTTTTTATCAGACTTTGCTATTATTTCTTTTAAAGAACAGACTAAGTTATAATTTACTTTCTGGGCATACCAAGGACAATTAACGATCAATTCCTGGCGATTTTTCTTGATGTTTTTAATTTGATAGTGAGGTTGATTGTGGATAGCTCCAAATCCTGGTAATAGCACTAATCTCTCTGAATAGTTTGCTTCTGCACCTTGGGGAATTTCTACATCCGCTCCGCTAATATAATAATCTATTTCCGAGCCGAAGGTGCTCACAGAATGACCGAGGCCGCAAATCTGAATGGGAGCAATCCTTAAATTAGATAAAAAAATGCTTTCTACAGTCATACCGATATCGGGATAAAAAACTGCGGCAAAATCATTTTCTCGGATAGCATCTATATTTAAATAACCGTCTTTAGCATAAACATATCTAATTTCTTTGAAGAATCCAATATCGAGATTATTTCTAATCTCGCCCAGATGGACTAAAGTTAATTCATAGTCATTTTTTAAAGACTCAATAAACTCAGAGAGAATGCGGTAGACTGAATGCTGAGAAAACCACAGAGAAGTGATTACAGCTATTTTTTTAGGCTTGGGATTATTGTTAATCTGTGCAGTGGTTGCAAAGGGGCTATTTTTAATAGATTGGTTGATTCTATTTTTGATTTCGCGGTCGCGATCGCCATCTATATAACTGGCTCCAAAGTAGATATCATCTATATTATAAAAATCAGTTAATTTGTCATCTGTATATGTGATGTGTTCCCTAAGATTTTGGTAAGCTTCCTTGTTAATAACCCCAGAGCGGTAACTCTCACAAAAGCAAGAATACCAAAGACAAGCTAATTGAGGATTGGCATTAAACAACGCTTGCTTGTCAAAGTTGACTGTATTTCTAGCTGAGTACAAGCTTAATAACTTAGCAAAATTGCGGGGTTGATCGTTTAAAATTTGTAAGTACGCATCTGTTGTTTTAAAGCTAGAAATGGCTACCAAATTAGAAATCGTGAGATTATGTTTAATAAATAGATTGACGTGGCGATCGCTGAGAATATATTCCGGTTGAGTAAATAAGTACAAAAAGTTTTTGACAAAAACATTGATAAAATAGCGCAAACTAAGATCTAAACTATAGTAAGTTTTATTATGAAAATGTTCTAGAACTCGCAGGAATATTTCTGAAAGCTGGTCATATTCTTGATGGCGATAGAGTTCCAGCAGCTCTCTAGGATTAATTTGGGGATTATTTATAAATTCGGAATAATTCATCATTCTCGTTTTCAAACTAGCGACTACTTTTTTAACCCCCCAATTAAGGGGGGTCAGTAATTCCGAGTTTTATTGACACATTTGAAATTGTGCCAATTCCGCAGGAATCTTAGAAGCATTAGGTACATTAGCACTGCTAGGAGCAAAAATTCCCATCCCAAAGTTACAGCCTTTAGTAGTAGTACATTCCCCCGGTTTTGCCCCGATTTGATATTCGCTTTCAGATGGGGGAGTAAAAGTGATAACCGGGAGGCTATCTACAGTTTCACTGGTAGCGATTACCTGGCCGCTCATATCTTTAAGAGCCAAGTTTAAACCCTTGCAATTTTCATCGCAAGTGCCGACAAAAGTATACTGAATATCAGGATAGAGAGTTGCTCTAAAAGGGGTTTCAACTTGCTGGCGAACTTTCCCTAAGAGTGGCAAAAAGACCAGCTTATTGCCCTTTCCTTTTTGCTGAGCCACCTCATTTTTTAGCCGACAGATAACAGTATTTTGCTCTTTGGTTAGTTGTTGAGCAACGGCAGTTCCTACTACTGTTGCACCGAGTAGAAGAGCGATTCCCGAAAGAACTAGATGTTTGATCTTCATTGATGTTACCTTGATTGCATCGAGTTACCAGGAGCGTACCACATCTTTTGACTGCTATTGCTCTGTGGAGAGAAACTTTTTTAGCTTCTAGTAGTTTAATCATTTGCTGTTGCGTCGAAACTCCCAGGCTGGCACAAACTTGGAATCTCCCCAAAGGCCGCGTCGGCTTTTCTTGGCTTCGGCTTCGGCTTTTTGAACAATATCTGCACTGGGACAGTTTTTCAGATAGGGACGGTAGACCATTGCTAATCCTTCGCGCAGTAAAACTTCCTGAGTAAAGGTGCCATCAGGTAAGCGAACTTCGCTTACTTTGCGACCGTAGCGGTCAGTATCGGTTACAGTTAAAACAACGCGATCGCCTCCTTTTTTAACTAACTGCTGCATTCTTTGCTGTGCTTTTAATCCCCACATAAATTGATTTTTATCGATGGCTTTTGTACTCTGTCTTTCCCTTTGAGAATGGGGAA
This sequence comes from Kamptonema formosum PCC 6407, assembly GCF_000332155.1. Classification (GTDB taxonomy): domain Bacteria; phylum Cyanobacteriota; class Cyanobacteriia; order Cyanobacteriales; family Microcoleaceae; genus Kamptonema; species Kamptonema formosum. The sequence goes on from NZ_KB235903.1 coordinate 372,191, forward strand.
TTTCTGGTGCGTCTACGCAGGCAAAGCGTACTGTTATATCTTTATCTTTAGCACCAATTACGGTAATAGTATCGCCATCACTGACGCGCTTTACGGGATAATTGTTGGGGCCTACAGTTGGTTGGCAGCCCATTAATAAGAAGATGGCGGTAAGTATACTTAAGCCTGCGATTGCTGGGCGATTTCCAATTTTAATTTTGCTCATTTTTATGGTAATTTTTCCTGCTTGTTAATCTGTGGTGATGGCATCTAGCACTTGTTCAATATTACTCTGTAACGCCGCCTTCTAGGCGGTATCTTCACCGCCTAGAAGGCGGCGTTACGGATATATCGCATCCTGACGATTCTTACCGTCCCAAAAAATTAGGGTAATCCCGGAACCCGGAATTACCCTAATTTAAGATTCTAGATGCGATCGCGAATCTAAAATTGATTATGCGATCGCAGCCATCTTGACATCATTATTAGCCAGCAACTCTTGCAACTCGTCAGCGTCCACAGTTTCCTTGTCCACCAAGATATCTGCTAATTTATCAAGGACGTGACGATTACCAACCAACACCTCTTTAGCGCGGCGGTAAGCTTGATCTACCAAAGTGCGGACTTCATCATCGATCGTGGCGGCTGTCTCTTCCGAGAAATCGCGCTCCGCCATGATATCGCGGCCCATGAACATATTCCCTTGCTGACGACCGAGCGCAACTGGGCCGAGGCGATCGCTCATCCCGAACCGAGTCACCATTTGTCTGGCCACACGCGCCACCTGTTGCAAATCATTCGACGCGCCAGTAGTCACTTCTTCCTCGCCGAAGACAATCTCTTCAGCAATCCGACCACCTAAAGCTACCGCCATCTGATTTTGCAAATAAGAGCGGGAATAAAGACCAGAATCCATCCGATCTTCGCTTGGCGTGAACCAAGTCAAACCGCCAGCGCGACCGCGAGGGATAATGCTAATCTTCTGCACTGGGTCATAATCAGGCATCAAAGCACCAACCAAAGCGTGACCAGCTTCGTGATAAGCTACCAGCGTTTTGCGCTTCTCGCTCATTACCCGGTCTTTCTTCTCAGGGCCAGCCAGCACCCGATCGATCGCATCATTAACTTCATCCATCGAGATTTCTGTCAAATTGCGACGAGCAGCCAAAATAGCCGCTTCATTCAGCAAATTAGACAAATCTGCACCCGTGAACCCAGGAGTCCGGCGAGCAATTTTCTCCAAATCCACATCCTTAGACAAAGTTTTGCCGCGAGCGTGGACGTTGAGAATTTCCAAACGGCCCGCGTAATCAGGGCGATCGACCACAACTTGGCGGTCAAAACGACCCGGACGCAGCAGCGCTGAATCGAGCACGTCAGGGCGGTTGGTAGCAGCAATAATAATGATGCCAGTATTGCCCTCAAAGCCATCCATCTCAGTTAATAACTGGTTGAGGGTTTGTTCGCGCTCATCGTTTCCGCCGCCTAAACCAGCACCCCGCTGGCGACCAACGGCATCAATTTCATCGATAAATACGATGCAAGGTGCGTTAGATTTGGCTTGTTCAAATAAGTCGCGGACGCGAGACGCGCCGACACCCACGAACATTTCCACAAATTCAGAACCGGAAATCGAGAAGAAAGGAACGCCAGCTTCACCAGCGACAGCCTTAGCTAGCAAGGTTTTACCAGTTCCGGGAGGGCCGACTAAGAGCACGCCTTTGGGAATTTTTGCGCCAACTGCGGTGAAGCGATCGGCATTTTTCAGGAAGTCCACAACTTCCGATAGTTCTAACTTGGCTTGTTCAATGCCTGCGACATCCCCGAATGTCACCTGGGTTTGCGGTTCCATTTGCACTCTGGCTTTAGATTTACCAAAGTTCATCGCTTGAGAACCAGGGCCGTTTTGGGCTCGCCGCAACAGGAAGAACAATCCCACTAAGAGTAGGATGGGGAAGAATAGGCTGCTCATGGCTTTGAGCCAGAAGCCTTCGTCGTTCGTGGGTAAAACTGAAATGTCCACGCCGTTAGTGGTGAGGATATTGATCAGCTCAGGGTCATTAGGCAAGTTGACCAGTACCTTAGTGCCATCCTGGGAAGTGACTAGGGCTCTAGTCCGGTCAGCATTTATACTTACTTTGTCTACTCTCTTGCTCTGGACTTGCTCAATGAATTCGCTGTACTTCCACAGTTGTCGGCTGGGGGGCTGTTTGTCAAAAAATGCAGTTGCTAAGGCAATGACGACAATAGCTAGCAGCGCGTACAGGCCTGCGTTTCTCCACCGTTTATTCACCGGGGCTTTTCCTCCTATTTTTTTAAGTCACACAGACTTGGGAATTTTTAATTATGTTAATCAATCTTAACGTAATTGTAACTTATTGTCGCTATGGGGAGAGATCGGTAGTGGCGATCGCGCAGCCACAGAGGGGAAACCGAACTAATCATCAGCCCGCAAGTAAGCTGTTATCTTTACAATATCAAATGATTTTTGTCAAGAGTTAGGAGTTGCAGCCACAGGTTTTGCGGTGGGCGGGGGGTGATTTTCGGTTAAGCTAGTAGAAACCAATAAGTAAGTGGCAATGGGAATTATCTACACTACCTTAAAAATTAGAAATCCTTTGACTAACAGCGAGATTGTCGAACTGGAAGCGAAAGTAGATACAGGAGCAACATTATTAGTTTTGCCTGAATCAACTGCTTTACACTTTTACCTATGGTGGAGATAGGGTAGAGCGTTGAATTTGTCAATGCTATTTCCGAGAGGCTTTTAGCCAGTTCCATTTTAAAACAATCCTGTGTTCGCCGAGAAACGTTGTATAAAATAGTATGGACTATTCTGGGAACACTCGAAATCAGTTTTCGTCTGATATTGAGCACTCTATTTAGTACCTTAGCGGCATCAACTAGGATATAGCAGTTTTTAATCTGGGTGGATGTACAAAAACTTGTTTTAGACAAGACAAAATAAATACGCGAACATAATTAAACGTAAAATGCCGATTTCTCTAAAGTTCCCTAGCAATAATCTTTTTTCTTAGCCTTCGCCTTCTAGTTATCCCTAAGCATCCTGAGTTAGATTCTTTCACACCAATCACATTTTACTATGGCGGAAACACTTGGCTCTCTCTGCGACAAATTGACAATTATTAAATTGAAACAGTGGCATTCCGAAGATGAAACTAGACTCCAAAGCCTTGCTGTTCAAGAAAAGCAACTTCAGGAAGAAATTAACGAATTTATTAGCAATGCTGTCTCTGGAGAAATTCCCAGCGAACGCCTAACTTTTGCCTCAAATAAAGTTTATAAAAAAGAAGGCAATTATGTGCCTGATGTACTAGGTAGCATCGGTGAAATCTTCTCACAGCTTGCTCATGTTAACTGTAACTTGTGGCACGAACAAGAAAAGGTATATGAGTTTGAAAAAGTGGAGGCATCAGAAAAAGATAAAGTTGTCAAACAACTTGCCATATTGAACTTAGAACGGAATAAGTGCATAGATGGAATAGACAAAAATTTACAATCACTGGTAGAAAAACTCAGCTATCATCAACAATCAGGACTTACGTAAAACCATCCGTAATGCCGCCATCTTGGTGGTGAGTTTAACGCGCCTGTTGGCGGCGCTACGTCAAGGGTGCGATAAATCTAAACAATAATTTTTTAAAGGCAAAACCATGCACTTAGGCCATCGTAAAACTTGTCGAGTCTGCGGTTCTTCAGCACTCACTCCAGTTATTAATTTAGGGGAACAACATTTGCAAGGTTCTTTTTTTAAGCCAGGAAAAGAAGAACCACCAATGAGAAAAATAGCCCTTTCTCTATTGCGTTGCGATCCTACAAAAGATGAGAACGCCTGCGGTTTATTACAGATGGAACATACAGTTCCACCAGAGGTTTTGTATTCTGCATATTGGTATCGTTCCGGTACTAATCAGACAATGCGAAATCACTTACAGGGAATTACTCAAGAAGCAACAGCACTGATTAACAAAAGTAATGCGCGTGTTTTGGATATTGGCTGTAATGACGGCACTTTACTCAAGTCTTATCCCCCAAATTTTATCAAATTTGGAGTCGATCCTTCTGACGTAGCGCAAGAAATTACCGGAGATATTACAGCTATTCAAGATATTTTTCCTTCTGAAGAATTGACCAAAGTATTACAAGGCGAAAAATTTGACATTATTACGTCAATCGCCATGTTTTATGACTTAGAAGACCCAGTGAATTTCTGTAAAGAAATCAAAAAAGCCCTTGCTCCTGATGGTTTATGGGTGTTTGAAATGTCCTATATGCCATCTATGCTTAAGATGAATTCCTATGACACAATTTGTCACGAGCATTTGGAATATTATAGTTTAGCGGTGTTGGAATATATTCTCAAACAAGCTGACTTAAAAATAGTAGATGCTGTTCTTAATGACATCAACGGTGGTAGCATTCGCTGTTATGCAACAAATGTTGATAATTTTTCATTCAAGAGACAAGAAGCGGTGACACGCATCAAGCTTTTACGTCAGGCTGAGTTTGACATGGAGCTTGATACCGATAAACCGTACAAAAATTTTCAAGATCGGATTAATGTGCATAAAGATGAGCTAATTTCAATGTTGAAAAAGCTCAAAAAGGAAGGCAAAAGTATTCATATTTACGGTGCATCAACTAAAGGCAATACCATTTTGCAATGGTGTGGAATTGACAATCGAATTGTGGACGTAGCAGCGGAAAGAAACCCTGATAAATATGGTGCTTATACCCTTGGTACAGATATTCCAATTGTCAGTGAAGCAGATTCAAGAGCCATGAAGCCGGATTATTATTTAGTTTTACCTTGGCACTTCAAAGAAGAATTTTTGAAACGCGAAGAAGCAACTTTGAAAAGCGGTGTTGGCTTAATTTTTCCTTTGCCAAACCTCGAAATCATTAAATTTTAAAGGGACTTATGCTCGCGGTAGAGCTGCCAAGATGGTGGCATTATATAAAGAATGCTTAAGTTTTAACTAAGTCCAAAAAACAAACAGCGCACAACAGGATAAAAACATGACACATTTCTTCATTCACAACAGTTTTCACAGCGGCGATGTGATTTTGACAAAAGCCGTAATTCAGGCAGCTAGAATAAGTTTTCCCAGAGTGAAAATCACCTTAGAATGTGTTGAAAAATCTGCCTATCTGTGGCAAGATTTAAAACTGCCTATTTCTCTATATCAAGGGAAGGAATATCAAGGAACAGAACGAACACCAAATTGCCCTAATGATGCCATATTTATCAATATGTGGTTTGGCGTTTTTAATGATATTTTCAACCTCTATGGTATGACATACCAAAATAATGTTCATACCTTTAATCGTCAGATGTATCAGCAGAATCTAAATCATAAGTATCTGCTAACAATACCGATTTATACGCCTACGATTGCCTTCTTTGGTCAGTTAGAGAAGGAAATAGAAGTTAGAGAAAATAGCATTTTGGTGGAAAACGGAGAAGTTTTTTCTAATCAAAATTATTTTTATTTAAACGAGCATCTAAAGCAAATAGCAGCGGATTTTCCCACACTAAATTTTTACTGTTCAGGTCAACCTAAATTTGCTGCTGCCAATATTTTTGATTGCAGTGGAATGAACCTTAAAGAATTATCCCAAGTTGGGGATAGATGTATTGCTTTTTTGATGAAAGGAAGTGCTGTAAATGCAGCATCTCAAACGGAGATTAATCGTTATAAACCTCGCTGTATTGTTGGCTGGGATTTGCCAGTCCAGCTTTGGGAAAACTTGGAAAATCCGGTAGTTTATGCTAAGAATTATGCCGAAGTTAAGGCATTTATTTCTAGTTTAGTCGCATCTGAACAGACAGCATTTGTATTAGCATTGCCTCAACCAGCAACAGTGGTAGAGGGGACAAAAAAACCGCGAGGTTTATTTCTCAATACTGAGAAAGCTAATTGCAGCATCTACGAGTCTGGCAAAATGGCTTATCAATGTTTATTACTTTCGGGAAAATACGACCTTCATTATTTAGAAATCAGCGAAAATGCGGCTGAGATTCCGAATAATTATGAATTTTACATTTTTAACTATCATCATGTAACAATGAGTTGGCTCAATACAAAAAGAGTCAGCTTATTGCCGGGATTAAAAGTAACATTGGTGCTGGAAACACTTACGAATAACCCCTTCGGTTTCTGTCCTGCTGATGATTTTGATGCCTATTTAGCGCTCGATCCGACGATGAATGTGGAAGATAAAAGAGTATATGCTTTCCCCCGTCCCTTAGAAGTTTATACTCCAGTCAACCCGTACCGAGAATCATCAATTCCTGTAATTGGTACTTTTGGATTTGCCACGATAGGTAAAGGATTTGAATTAGTTGTAGATGCTGTTAATAAAGAGTTTGAAAAAGCCATTGTTAAAATTAATATTCCGGCATCGACTTATAGCGAAGATAGACATTGGACATTGCATAAAAAACATTATGCCGATTACCTGAGCGAGTTGTGTAAGAAAGTAGCTAAGAAAGGAGTTGAAGTAGTTATTACCAATGAGTTTATGACTAAAGACCAACTCATTGAATGGTGCAGTCAAAACACACTGAATTGTTTTCTTTACAACAGGAATCAAGCGGGAATTTCCGCAACTACCGATCAAGCTATATCAAGTGGAAGACCATTAGCCATTTCAACTAATGAAACATTTCGGCATATTCATCACTATATTAAGCCGTACCCCTTCCAGAGTTTAAAAGATGCGATCGCTTCATCAGAACCCCAAGTGAAGCAAATGCAAACAGATTGGCATCCACAGAATTTTGCGACCAAGTTTGAAGAAGTTTTAGAAGATTTTGGGATGCTGCCTAAAACCGAACGGAAAACCGTTCAGATACAAGTTGCAGAATCCTCTAAACCGACTATACTCATTGTTTCTCATAAGCAAAAACAATGCGGTATTTACCAGTATGGTCTCAATATTACAGAAGCGCTACAAAAATCTTCGCGCTATTCCTTTGCTTATGCGGAGTGTTCTAATTACGCAGAACTAAAGAATGTAGTATCTCAGATAAATCCGGCTGCGATTATTTATAATTACTATCTAGCAACAATGCCTTGGCTGCGACAAGAGGTGACTAGACAGTACAAAATTCCACAGCTAGGAATAATGCACGAAGTCACTCAGGACGAAGCAGATAAAGCTACGCTAGAAATGTTTGATTATCATTTATGTCCAGATCCAACTTTAATAGAAAATAATCCGATTGTTTTCAAGACAAAACGCTTGATTTCCCCTTACATTAACAGCCAAGATATTCCCGATATCGTCACCGTAGGAAGCTTTGGTTTTGGATTTAGTGACAAAGGTTTTGAACGTTTGGTTATGCTTGTACAGGAAGAATTTGATAGAGCGAAAATAGTGCTGCATTTGCCTTTTAATAATGTTGTCGAACAGCAAGGACAATTTGCTAAAGCAACAGCGGAAAACTGTCGCAAACTTATTTCTAAACCCGGCATACAACTTGCGATTAACCATGAGTTTCTAAGCAAACAGCAACTCCTCCATTTTCTAGCAAGTAATACACTCAATGCTTTCTTCTATGACTCCCATAAAGACCGAGGGATTTCAAGTGTACTGGAACACGCTTTAGCAGTGCAGCGACCTCTGGCGATTAATAAATGTGGGATGTACCGTCATGTTTTTTCGGCGAATCCTTCAATTTGTATCGAAGATTCCAGTTTGAAGCAAATTATTGATAATGGCATCGCGCCGCTTGTACCCTTTTATAATGAGTGGAGCGAAGCCAATTTTATTTTGGATTATGAGCAAATTCTCGATCGAGTGCTAGGTCAAGAGCGGAGCGATCGGAGCAATTTACCTCAACTATCTTTTACGGTTGGTCTTCCTAATGTAACATCATTAAATCGCATCTTGGACGATGCCGCACGCAGCCAGTACGAACCTGTCATTAATCAATTATTTGCCTTGGTTCCTGAGATGATGGCGCGGAAAATACCGGAAGCTAATATTCAGCAAGCCTTTATCTTAGACACCGCTCACAAATTTGCCTCCCAATTAGTAAAACCTAAAATTTTATGCGTTGGTAGTCATGAAGATAGTGCTGCTGCTGCCTTAAAGCAACTCGGCTATCACTTAGAAGAAATCGATCCTGCGATCAATTGCGATCTCAATGTTTATTTCCATAAGCCGTCTACAATCAAGGGCAGCTATGATATTATCTTTTCAACATCTGTGGTGGAGCACGTTCAAGATGATGAACTATTTATGACGCAAATCGCTGAACTTCTGGCACCTGGAGGTACTGCCATTTTAACTTGTGATTATAACGATCAGTATAAAGTAGGCGATCGCATTCCAGTAGTGGACTTCCGCCTTTACACTCAGAAAGATTTGCGGCATCGAATTCTTCCTTTACTGAAAAATTGTCGGCTTCCTGACGTTCCCCAGTGGGATTGTCCGAACCCAGATTTTATCTATGAAGGATGTCGCTACACATTTGCAACCTTTGTTTTTCAGAAAAATAAACTGTGAACGCTATTATTTTTGGTGCCAACGGACAAGACGGATTTTATCTCAATGAATTGTGCAAAGCTAAAGGAATTAACCCTATCGGTTTATCACGTTCTGGAGATTGGATGCGCGGCGATATATCGAATTACGAACAAGTTGAGCATTTTATCAAAGAATACAAGCCAACTTATGTATTTCATTTAGCTGCTAAATCAACAACGCGGCACGACGCGCTGTTTGAAAATCATGCCGCAATTTCCACTGGTACGCTGAATATTTTAGAAGCAGTGTACAAATACAGTTCTAACTCGAAAGTTTTCATTACAGGGAGCGGCGTTCAATTCTATAATGATGGGAATCCTATTTCTGAGGATACTCCTTTTGAAGCAAGTAGCACTTATGCGATCGCGCGCATTCAATCAGTTTATGCTGCTCGATATTATAGAAGTCTAGGTATCAAAGCCTATGTAGGCTATTTATTTCATCACGAAAGTCCTCTGAGAAAGCCAACTCATGTCAGCCAAAAAGTTGTTCTTGCCGCTAAGCGCATTGTCGAGGGAGCTGATGAAAAACTGCAAATGGGTGATATCTCTGTAGAAAAAGAATGGACTTTTGCAGGTGATGTAGCACAGGGAATTATAACGCTGGTAGAGCAGGAAAATGTTTTTGAAGCTGTCATTGGTTCCGGCAAAATTCATACAATCAAAGATTGGATAGAAGTCTGCTTTTCTATCCTTGGTTTGGATTGGAGGCGCTATGTAGAACAGACTGAGAATTTTCAGACTGAATATAAGCGATTAGTATCTAATCCCGCACTCATGCACAGCCTTCACTGGCGACCAAATATAGACTTGCAGCAACTTGCAGCTATGATGATCGAAGCCAGATGAGATCGCGCTTTATCTTTAGGTATTTGAAGGATGAAAAATTTATCTCAGCCAGCGATTTATTCTTATTCTTCTAGTAAGCGGATTTTGCTAGGACAACTTGGAGCAAATGGCGATTGCCTTCATGCAACTACATTAGCTCGGCAAATAAAATATGATTATCCCAATTGCCATTTAACTTGGGCAATTTCATCAATGTGTCGTAGTGTAATTGAAGAAAATCCATTTGTTGATGAAATCTGGGAAATACCCGCCAATAATTGGCAAGAAATAGTAACAGCTTGGTATGGGTTAGAAAAAGAATTACAATCTCGTCTTAATCGAGGTAACTTTGATGAAATATTTTTGACGCAGGTTAGCCCAAATAACTATCAAAATTATGATGGAACTACTAAAGCATCTCTTTTTCGCGGCTATCCAAAACCGATTACTGTGCCGATTCAAAATATCTTACGCCTACGAAATGATGAGATTGAAAGAGTCCGTAATTTTGCTGAAGAGCACAATTTACTGAAACGCAGTCATGTTATTTTATTTGAGTTCACTGGCAGTAGTAGCCAATCTTTTGTTAAGCCAGAATATGCTTTATCTGTCGCTCAATCCCTGCTGTCTCGTTTACCAGATTGCAGCATTATTCTTTCATCGAGCACGAAAGTTATCGTAACAGATGAACGAATTATTGATGGTAGCGTGTTAACACTACGAGAAAATGCGGAATTAACAAAATATTGCAGCCTTTTAATTGGGTGTTCTAGCGGCGTAACCCAAACAGTATTAACCGATTGGGCTAAACCGTTACCCATGATTCAGTTGTTGCTGGCATCCACATCAGTTTATGCTTCTATTGCCCACGATCTTGAATATTGGAAACAGTCTTCAGAGCAAGTTTTAGAAATGACTGATTGCTCGGTAGAACACGCAGTTGAATGTGCTTATACTGCTCTTGTAGAAGGATTTTCCGAGGCTCGTCGCCGATTTCACCACCAAATCCCCCTAAATTTTAACTTTTATTTCACCTTGGTTTGTCAGGCTCTCCTGCGAAATGGTCAGTATCTGAAAGCGGCGCAATCTATTTTGTATACTACAGAACGATACGGTTGGCATCCAGAGCTAAAAACCTTTGTACAGACTGAGTTGCTTCCCAAAATAGGCCTGCATCAAACTATGCGAACGGCTGATGAAGGTTATACTAATTTATTACAAGATTTTGTTTCAGTTCACTCAGAATCAAACAAAGTAGCTTACTCACATAAAAAAACGATCGTGAAATTACCTGATATTGAATTTCCTACAATTCTACCTCTTTCAGCCAGCAATCGCAGACCTTTTTGGTCAGTGATGATCCCGACCTATAACTTGAAGGAAAATTATCTCGAACAAACGCTAAAAAGCGTTATCGAACAAGCTTTAAGTGTCGAAGAAATGCAGATTGAAGTTGTTAACGATCATCCGAATCAGTTGATTCAAGACGAGATCGAAGCAATTATCAGAAAAGTGGCTGGCAATCGGATCGAATTTTATCGTCATTCCGAACTTAATGTTGGTCAAACTGCAATTTTTAACATCTGTCTTCAGCGAGCTCGCGGTCAATGGGTTCACATTCTGCACGATGACGATTTGGTTAAGCCTGGATTTTATAGCAGCCTTCAGGGAGCTATAGAACAACAATTAACAATTGGTGCTGCTTTCTGTCGCTGTCTCCATATTAATGAAGAAAATGCACCTTTATGGTTATCACCTCTGGAAAGAGAAACGCCTGGTATTTTAACTGATTGGATCAAAAAAATTGCTGTGTATTCTTGGATTGCAGCGGCTTCTATGGTAGTCAAACGAAGTGTATATGAGGAGTTGGGGGGATTTTGCCCCCAGGCTGGCGCTGCTGCTGATTGGGAAATGTGGAAGCGAATTGCGGTGAATTATCCAATGTGGTATGAACCTCAAGTTTTTGCCTGTACGCGGATGAATTCTTCATCATGGACATCTAGATTGTTTCAATCGGGAGAGAATATTGCAGAGGCTCACAAAGCTATTAAAATTTCCCAAGCTTACCTTCCTCAAAATATGGCTGAGGAATTATCAAATCAGGCAAAAGAACACTATGCAATCGAAGCTATGAAAATGGCACATTCAATGATTGCGAGAGGCGATATAAATTCAGCGATTGCCCAAATTAGAGAAGGATTGAAATGCAGTAATTCTGCCAAAGTAACTAAGTTGATTCCGGCTGGTTTTCAGCCGAAGAAAGGGGAGCAAGAACAACAAAATAACGTTCCAAGTTTATCACCCAAGATCGTAATTGACGGCGTAATGTTTCAGATTCACAATTCTGGAATTACCCGTGTTTGGCTTTCCTTAATTACAGAATGGGCAAATCAGGATTTTGCTCAACATATTCTCTTACTCGATCGCAATGGAACTCTCCCCCAAATTCCTGGCATTAAGTATCGGCAAATATCAGCTTATGACTACAACAATACTGAAGCAGACCGCGAAATGTTGCAGAAAATCTGCGATGAAGAACAAGCCGATCTTTTCATTTCTACTTACTACACTACACCGCGCTCGACACCCTCTGTGTTCATGGCTTATGATATGATTCCAGAAGTCATGGGAGCCAATTTAGCTAACCCGATGTGGATCGAAAAACATCAAGGTATCCGCCATGCTTCTGCCTATATTGCCATTTCCGAAAGCACAGCTCGCGATTTAGTAAAATACTTTCCTGATATTTCTCCAGAATTAATAACAGTAGCTCATTGCGGAATAGATAGGAAATTTTCACCATCAACATTCGTAGAAATTAATCAATTTAAGGTAAAATATAATATTTCAAGACCTTATTTTATCTGGGTGGGCGATCGCGTTGGATTTAACGGCTATAAAAATGCTGTTTTATTCTTCCAAGCCTGCTCTCAATTAGAAAATAAACATCAATTTGAAATTGTTTGTGTAGGGGGCAACTCGGAATTAGAAACAGAGTTAAAAACATATAGTTCCGATATTAAGATTCATCTTTTAAGACTAAGTGATGATGAATTACGAAGTGCTTATTCTGGGGCTTTAGCATTAGTCCAAACATCAAAATATGAAGGCTTTGGGTTGCCATTATTAGAAGCGATTGCTTGTGGCTGTCCAGTAATCGCCTCTCAAAATAGCTCAATTCCTGAAGTTGCAGGTCAAGCAGCTTTATATGTGAACGGCGATCGAATTGAAGAACTAAAAAAAGCACTTATTGAGGTGCAAAATTTTCAGATTCGTCAAAATTTAATTGCTGCTGGTTTGGAACAAGCTAAAAAGTTTTCCTGGTCAGAAATGGCAGCAAAAGTTAGCTCAGCTTTAATAGCTGCTACTAAGCTTTCCCCTAAAACATCTATTACTATACCGCCTTCTATGACTTCCCTAATCAGCATTGTTGAAAAATATCAAAGTAACCAGTCAGATTCATCAGCATTAGCAAATATCCGCCAGTTGAGAAAAAAAATTGCCGATCGATGGCTGAATTCATCTACACTCGAACAACTTGCAAATGCTTATGCAGGAGAGACAGGTCAAATCCATCAAGCACTGCTGAATAGTGGCATTAAAGATGAAACACTAACTGATGAAGAACAAACTTTTGTCAATCAACTAGGAGTACAAATTGCCAAAGGATTTGAGGAACATAAAACTATCAATCATCTCCTGGCTGCAATGCTTTACCGCCGTGCAGATCGACTACCGATAAAATACGAACGCGCCGCTATTCCCAATTGGTTTGTTAATGACTATCTGAAATTTATGTTTGTCTGTCCTAACCTTTTCCAAGAAATAGGAGAAGCAGACAATTACTATCGCTATCTGCAAGGATGGCTAGGTTACGTTCATACCAACATCTTTAACAACAAAGATTCTCAAATTTGGCAAAATATTGCTTTATTTTTCAGTCAAGTTGCTAACTTTATCCCCCTGTACTTTACAACTGCAAACCTGCGGGATGTTTACACAAAGCGGGCGGATATTATGGAGTTAGTTCTTAAAAATCGCGGTTTTCAGGTTGATTATGTTTTCCCAGCGCGACCAGCAACGCGCTCAAAAATTCGCTTAGGAGTGCTCAACGATCATTTTGCTCCCCAGACAGAAACCTTCGCAACTCTTCCTGTCTTTGAACATTTAGACCGCAGCCAATTTGAAATTTTTCTATATGCTCTCAATGTCAGCGGTCATCAATTAGAACAATATTGTCAAAGTCGCGTTGATAAACTGGTTCCACTTCCTAAAGATTTTGCCTTGCAGGTGCAAACTATCCGCGATGATGACTTAGATATCCTGTTTATTGGCACTAACCTAACAGCTATTAATAAACCCACTACTTCCCTGGCACTTCACCGTTTAGCACGGGTACAGACGACCTCTTTCTGTTCGCCGACAACTACGGGAATACGCCACTTAGATTACTATATTGCCGGCAAGTGGACAATCCCCGATAGCAGTTATCAAGAACAATATCGAGAGCAGTTAGCTATTTTGGATGGCAGCGGATTTTGCTTTAATTATGCTACTCAGTCGGAAACATCAACTCTGCAACCAACAAGAAATAGCCTCGGTATTTCTGAGCAAACAAATGTGTTTATATCAGGAGCGAACTTCTACAAAATTCTGCCAGAATTGCGAGAAATTTGGGCAAAGATTTTGGCTGCTGTTCCCAATTCTATGCTAATTTTATATCCCTTTGGCCCAGCTTGGACTCGTTCTTATCCGGCCACGCCTTTTGTAAATAATTTGTATGCTGTATTAGCTAAATACGGCGTTGAGAGCAACCGTCTATTAATTGTAAAACAGTTACCGAGTCGCGGCGATGTTAAAGAATTTTTGGGGTTAGCAGATGTTTATCTTGATTCCTATCCCTACGCTGGCGCAACTTCTTTGATTGACCCTCTACAAGTAGGGTTGCCAACGGTAGTGATGGAAGGAAATGCTTTGCGCTTCCGCCAAGGGTCAGCAATGCTGCGGGAAATTGAAATACCAGAATTAATTGCTGATAGCCAACAATCCTACATTCGGTTAGCAGTTGCTCTAGGTAGCAACCCTAAATTGCGACAGCTTCATCGGCAAAAAATTCAGCAAAAGATGCAAAGCAATCCTAGATTTTTAGATAGTCGTGCTTACTCGCTTTCTATTGGTAAATTATTCCAAGAACTCTTCCAAAAATGGCAAAATAGCCAGTCACCTCTTGGCAGTTCAGTGTTAGCACCCAGCACTGAATTCATCAATAAACTTGAGGATTATGTAAATCTCTACCGCACAAATTACTCAGCAGAATCCGCGATCGCATCTTTACGCCAAATCCGTAAACAGTTGGCTGATTATTGGTTGAGCGTCACTCCTGAGCAACTGGAAACTATCTATCAAAGCGATGTCGGTAAGGGCTATAAAATGCTGCTTGGCTGTGGTTTTCAAAATCAACCGCTGACTGAAGAAGAACAGATATTTTTGCAACAATTGACTCAGATTAGTAAAGGACTCGTGCATCCTAAAGCTATCAATTCTCTGCTGGCTGCAATGCTTTACTTTATTCCGGGAACGATGCGGATACCGAATGCTCAGGCTCGTCTACCTCGCTGGTTAATAGAAGATTACGAGCAGGTTTTTGAGAGTGAATTAGCACTGAATTTTGACTCGGTTAACCAACCACCATCATCTCAGTTACTAGCTCATTATATTAGTTCGCCACAATTTTTAAATCAACTGTTAGGCTGCGTGAATCTATACCGCATCGATCCGACTGATGAATCTGTGGTAATGGAAATCCGCCAGCTCAGAAAGCAAATAGCTGATTTTTGGCTCAGCGTGCCAACTGAGCAACTGGAAACTATCTACGTTAGTGATGTTGGTAAGGGTTATCAAGCAATCCTTTACTCCGGTTTTCAAAATGAGCCAATACTTGAAACTGAACAGGTATTTTTGCAGGAATTGACGGAAATTGGCAAAGGGTTAGTGCATCCTCAAGCGATTAATTCTCTGCTGGGTGCAATGCTCTACTTGCCTCCGGGTAAGATGCGTGTCCCTGATGCTCAAACCCGTTTGCCTAAGTGGTTAATTAATGACTATGCAAAAGTGTTTGAAAGTGTATTTGCCGCCGCTGAAATAGATAATACTCTTTCCGAACCAGTCACGCAACCGCAAAATTTGCTGCCGCAGTTTCTCAGTCAATTATTTAGCTCTGTAAAGCTTTATGAAATAGATTCAACGAGTGAATCGGTAATAGCAGACTTGCGAGAAGTTCGCAAAAAATTAGCAAATTTCTGGCTAAAAGTTCCAGTAGATAAATTGCAAACTGTCTACGAAAGTGATTTAGGTAAGGGTTATAAAGCTTTACTTGGCAGTGGTCTTGCTAATCAACCACTGCTAGAAGCTGAAAGGGCTTTTTTGAACTCATTAGTTACTGAATTAAGCAAAGGAATGGCAGAACAAAAAGCGATCAATCATCTATTAGCCGCAATGTTGTACTGTCGTCCAGGGCAATTGCAAGTTCAGGATGCAAATAATTGTTTGCCTCGGTGGTTATTGGAGGATTATGAGAAATTCGTTAAGGCTGGGATAAAGATGGCAGTTAAGTAATACAAATCAGGTTGGTGTTTGTAAGAGAGTTAACCCGAACTGTTACGATCGCGCTCTTAAATCCAATCTTCCTCCTCTGTTTTTTGGCGCTTATAAACCTGACCAGCAGCATGAATCTGGCGGGTTTTTTCGTAAAGAGCTTCCTCATCGGGATAACCCCAGTTCTGCATTACTTTATCTAAATCTCTTTGGATATCCCTAGCACCGGGAAAGCCGCGATAGCGAATTTTTAGCCGCCCTAATTCCGCTAGATTGTAGTCAGTTGCTTCCCCTGCTAATAGATTAGTGACAATGACGCGATCGCTCTTATATTGAGGATGCTGCTGTTCCTGATTTGTCTGTGCTGATTTCATGTTGATTCTATCCGTGCTAGAGATCCGCGAACATTTGAGCTAAGGAGCGCAAGCGTGGGCCCTGGTAGTTCCAAACTGGCGATCGCTCTTAAGAAATTTCGGGGTGAAATTCGGGGTAAACTGCTGAAGTTGACACCTATGCGCTGCCATTTATACGCTTTGAGCGAAAAATGTGGCGATCGCACAGCGCCTACCCTACAAGATTCACCGCGATCGCATAAAAATCATACCTATTGAAGGCACAGGTCTAGCCAAAGCTGAGGATAATAACCAATATGAGTCTCAAAATTTTGACAGGATTTCATGGTTAATTCTTGGCCAAAAGCACCCAAAAGTCGCCTGCTGAGCTGGTGGGAATCGCTGACTCCCATGACTCGCCTGCTAGCGATCGCCCTAGCAGCACCACTCACCGTACTCAACGCTTGGGCATTCTCTCAAATTTTTGGTTATTTTCAATCGCTCTTTGTCATCCTCTTAGTCGCCTCCCTGTTGTCCTTCCTGCTCAACTATCCCGTCAGATTGTTCGAGCAACACGGAGTACAACGAGAGCAAGCTGCAATTCTAGTCTTTTTAACAGCACTATTGATCCTGCTGGCCCTAGCACTGACACTATTTCCCCTCGCCTTCACTCAAGCGCAGCAGCTCGTCGCTCGCTTACCAGAATGGATCGATTCTGGACAGCGCCAGCTCCTGATATTTGACGATCGAATCAATGCTCTCGGCTTACCCATTAATCTCGACGGCTTCATTGCTCAAATTAACACCCGACTTAAAGGCGAACTACAACTCGTCGCAGGGCGAGCTTTAAATATCACCTTAAACCTGACTGTTTTAACAGTTGTCAGATTGCTGGATTTACTGCTAACAGTAGTTTTAACCTTTTATTTACTCCTGCACAGCAGTGATATCTGGGAAAGCTTAATCGAGTGGTTGCCACCTCGATTTCAAAAGCCATTTTCTGAGACACTAAGGCTAAGTTTTCAAAACTACTTTACAGGTCAGCTCATAATTGCAACTTGTATGGCTTTTGGGCTAACTTCAGCCTTTATTTTCCTAAAGGTTCCCTTTGGTTTGCTATTTGGCTTAACAATTGGTCTGATGGCATTAGTACCTTTTGGCGGCTCTGTGGGAATTGGACTGGTAACTATACTCGTGGCCCTGCAAAACATTGGATTAGGGCTGCAAGTCCTAGCCGTTGAATTAATTGTGCAGCAAATTGTAGAAAATTTAATTGCTCCCAGAGTGCTAGGTTCCGTGACCGGTTTAAATCCATTTTGGGTGTTTGTTTCTATCTTGACAGGAGCGCGAGTCGGAGGATTTTTAGGAGTTGTAATCGCCGTACCAGCAGCAGTTGTTATTAAGGAGGCACTAGCTGCGGTACGATCGGAAAAAGTTACTGATGAATCAGCCCATACTCCCTCAACCAATGAATCTTCAGAAGCGAGCCGTGTTAACCCCGATCGAGAAACACAATTGAAACTTCCACCCTTAAAAGGAGATGGATTTCTCTAAGAGTTAATAGCTAAAAGGCATCTCTGAAATGAAAATTGCCCAGCAATTACTCTGCTCGGTTAATCAGTTAATGTAAAATCAAACAATCAAAAAAATGAATTATAAAGTGGATTAAATAAGCTAGTTAACGTAGGGTGGGCGCTCGCCGCAAAAAACCTGTAACTCATAGAAGAAGATGGTCGCGGCGAGCGCCCACCTTACAATTTATAGCGTTTATTTATGTCCACCTACTTAACAACGAAGTCTTTTGGTAAAAAAAACCGGTTTCTTTAGTTGGGTGTGTAAGTCCTGGTTTTGTTTATGGCTGTTTGAAACTCAGAGTCAAACAGCCACAACCACCTCACGTCTTCTTTATGGATTTTCGGAGATGTTTCTTTACTAGAACTGTTTTACTTGCTCCAAACCATTACCGATCCGCAGGATCGCCGTAGGGATCTTCGCTGGCTGGGCGAACATTGCCGAATTGTGGATAATCGGCGGGATCGCCATAGGGATCTTCGCTGGCTGGGCGAACGTTGTCGTATTGTGGATAATCGGCGGGATCGCCGTAGGGATCTTCACTAGCAGGGCGGACGTTGCGATCGTCATAGTTGCCGTTAGGATCTATTCGCCCGCTGCTAGGCCCCAAGATTGCCTCTTTCAACTGTCTTAATAACCCGTCGAACACGATCGATCTCCTTTTTTTATAGCTGAAGAAACGGCTGTATCAAAAATATTTGCCGATTCCATGCTGTTGTTATCTTTGTGCTTAATTGGTGGCACAATTGCATCTGAAACTCTTACCAATTACCCAAATATTCACCCAAGTCTTCTTAAAAAAGAGCTTATTGTCTCTCCCCCTTTTTAATGAGGTTAGGAAGGATAAGAGTTTCAGCTTTTAATTCCTAAGTCCTGACTCTTCTAGAATTAGCATTTACTGTACCGGCGCTGCGGTTCTGGCTTCTGCAACGCTAGTGAGGTCTCTGCCGGTGGGACTATTGTTGTAACCCTGGAATTCGCGATATTTCTGTGCTTCGGACTCTGGAACTTTAATTCCTTCGGGAGGCGGTGTTACCCAGTGAGCGCGGTGTTCGGCATCCCGATAGTAAACGCGACCATTTTTGGAAAGGTAGTATTGCCCTTGTGGCCCCTGTTCTTGTTTGTTTTTATGCTGGTTGTAGATATAGTAAAGTGCCGCTGCTCCGGCTAAAATTGCTACTTTCTGAGTATTTGACAATCCCTTTTTCACTTCCGGGGAACGGTTGGGAGCTGAGACTGTCTGTCCAGCACGAGTATCGTCAACTGGCGGCGGTACTGAAGCTTGTTTTGAGCCGCAGGCTGTCATTAAGGGAAATGTTAGCAGCACTGTTAGCAGCAGAGATATCCAGTAGGATTTTCTTCGATATCGATTGATTTTATCCATCACGCACCTCTTCTTTGTTTCTTTCAATCTTGATATGTTCTGTAAATAAATACGTCAGTATTTAGATATAAAAACATTTTTTCTTTCATAGAGCAGGAGACAGGAGGCAGAAGCTAGGAGGCAGGAGGAAAATGCAATACTAGAAATGGTTTGGGGGATTGAGAATGTCAAGACCGTTGTGGCGGTTGCTATACTTATGGCATATACAAATAGATTGATGTTAATAAATTAAAAATGGAAAGAAGCGGTAATCAATAGTTACTTCAACTCTCAATAACATTGAGAGGATAAATCTGGCGTTTTCCTGGGAAAATATTAATGTTTTAATTCAGAATTTTAGCAGAGCTAAACTTTGAAAATGAAACAGCCCTGCCCCCGTCTCCCTCTCCTGGGGAAAATTACCAATAAAAAGCCCTCGGTCACAAGTGACTGAGGGTAGAAAAATTATCAGGGTGCATCTACTATGTTTCACAGTATAACACCCCTGAAGGGTCTTACCCCTCACTACAACATCAAAAAGTAAGAAAAATAGATGACAATAAGTTATTTATCACTAACAAATCATTGATAAAGCTTATATAAGCACCAGCTTTGTGCCTATCCTGCATCAAGGGGGAGCGATCGCGGGGTAAAATTAGGGGTTCGAGCTGTCCAAAAGCTGTACCCTTAAAAATCTCAACCTTAAAATCGACCTGTGCTAGATCTTAAACTCATCCGCGAAAACCCACAAGCTGTACAGGAAAGCCTCAACCGCCGAGGTGGGGACTATGACATCGAGCCCATTTTACAATTAGATCGACAGCAGCGGGATTTAGAAGGGAAGCGATCGCAACTCCAGGCCCGCAGCAACGAAATCGGCAAACTCGTCGGTCAAAAGATTAAATCAGACCCCAAAGGCGCAGAAATTGAAGCCTTAAAAGCAGAAGGGAACCAAATTAAAGCTGAATTAAGCGAATTGGAACCCCAAGAAAAGGACTTGAAAGCTCAAATCGAAGCCTTATTATTGCCTCTTCCCAACTTACCCAGCGACTCCACACCCATCGGCAAAAGTGAAGAAGAAAACGTCGAAGTGCGACGCTGGGGAGACGAATATATCCCCCAAACTACTGATATTTTACCACACTTTGAAATCGGCGAAAAACTAGGAATTATTAACTTTATCCGCGCAGTTAAAGTTGCTCAACCGCGCTTTGTTACCTTAATAGGAGCAGGTGCAGCCTTAGAAAGAGCGATTATTCAATTGATGCTCGACCGCCATACAACAGCAGGTTATGTGGAAGTAATTCCCCCATTTTTAGTTAACAGCGCCTCCCTCACTGCTACAGGTCAATTACCCAAATTTGCTGAGGAAAGCTTCAAGTGCGACCAAGATGATTTATGGCTGATTCCTACCTCAGAAGTGCCAGTTGTCAACCTTTACCGCGATGAAATTTTAGCCGCAGAACAATTACCGATTTATCACTGTTCTTATACGCCTTGTTTTCGCCGGGAAGCTGGCAGTTATGGCAAAGATACAAGGGGATTAATTCGACTGCACCAATTTAATAAAGTAGAATTGGTAAAACTCGTACATCCCAGTACATCAGCAGCAGAACATCAGAAATTAGTGCAGGATGCTGAAGGAGTTTTGCAAGCATTAAAATTACCCTATCGAGTGATAGAATTGTGTACGGGTGACATCGGATTTAGTGCAGCTAAAACTTATGATTTAGAAGTATGGCTGCCTTCGGCTGGTAAATACCGCGAGATTTCTAGCTGTTCTAATGTCGGTGATTTTCAGGCGCGGCGGGCGAATATTCGCTTTAAAGAAGCGGGTAAGAAAGGTACTCAATTCGTTCATGCTTTGAACGGTTCTGGTTTAGCAGTTGGCCGCACGATGGCCGCAATTTTGGAGAATTATCAGCAACCTGATGGGACTGTGAAAATACCAGAAGCGCTGCAAGTTTATATGGGACGCGAAGTATTGTAAAGCAAAAATATCCCGCAAAAATATCCCGGCGATTGAAATCGCGCAGCAACGCGGGCACACAAACAAAGTCCGCCTACATTGTAAAAAATATCCCGGCGATTGAAATCGCGGCTACACAAACAAAGTCCGCCTACGCGGACTAATGAGGTTTACTAAATTCTGAATACTGGATAATTAGGATGTTCAGGATTGGGGACTAAACGCTGATTCTTGCAGTCTACTAATAAATCTAACGTCTCCAATGCTGTCTGACCAATCAGCACAGTATTGCCTAATACGAGAGTAGCTTCTGTGGTTTCGCGACCTTCTATTTCGAGGATTACAGGTTCCGTCAATCCTACTGATTCTTCTCTACCATCAGCATATTGAGCTATTTCATGAGTCCGAATTCTTAAACCCAGAAATTCTACTATCTCCGCAGGTATGGCAGTCCGTACTGCACCTGTATCTATGAGTGCTTCTGCTTCATAGACACGCAACAAATTGGGATTAAGCAGTCCTCGATGGACTAAAGCTTCATCAATTGCATTAGTTAATTTAACTTTGACTCGAACTGCACCCATATTTTGATTGTTATTCCTGGTCGAATTGCTGAGATTTACCATAGTTTTTCCCTCCTATCTTTTTATATTACATATTTTTGTATATGTACTATCGGCTTCAGAGTACCTATTCAATAGGTAATATCCCTCTGTTAATTGATTCTGGCTGCAAATTGCCGATCGCTCCCCACAGATATTAAAATAAGAACAGTTCAGCAAAGTTTCACAGTAATCATTCATGTCAGTATTGGCCGCGATCGCAGTTCTAGCTCTCCTCATCGTCGTACACGAGCTCGGCCACTTCCTGGCCGCGAGATTTCAGAACATCCACGTCAACCGCTTCTCCATCGGCTTTGGCCCCGTGCTCTGGAAATACCAAGGGCCAGAGACCGAATATGCTCTCAGAGGCATCCCTTTGGGCGGTTACGTGGGTTTCCCTGACGAAGACCCCGAAAGTAACATTCCCCTAGATGACCCCAATTTACTCCGAAATCGCCCCGTACTCGATCGCGCGATCGTTATCAGTGCCGGCGTGATCGCTAACCTGATCTTTGCCTACTTCCTGTTAGTGACACAATTTGCCACCGTAGGTATACAGGAATTGCAGCCGGGAGTTGCCATTTCCCAAGTCAGTTCCCAATTGAGCCTCGCTTCACAGGCAGGCATTAAGTCGGGAGACATTGTTTTAGCAGTCAATGAGGAGCAATTAGCGACTGACGTGCCCGCTGTCCAGTCCTTAAAAGACATCATTCAAAGCCATCCCAACCAAAGTATTAAATTTTTAATTCAGCGAGGGAATGAAAAACTGGCGATCGCACTTAAACCAGAAGCCGGCCCCGACGCTAAGGGTCGCATCGGCGTTCAACTAGCTCCCAACGGCGACAAACCGGGAGTTGCGATCGAACCTTTGCCAGAATTGAGTTTAGCAGCATCCGCAGGTATCAAACCCGGAGATGTTATCCTCGCAGTAAACGGTCAGGAATTGGGAACTAAAACGTCACCCATAAAAGCTTTAATGGCAGTCGTTCAAAGCCATCCCAATGAAAGCATTAAAATGCTAATTCAGCGCGATGGTGAAAAATTGGATATTCAGGTAAAACCCCAACCAGACCAAAGCCAAGAACTGATTGCTCTCAAATTAGATGCCAATATTGTCAGGCGCAGAGCTAGCAATATTATCGAAGCATTGAACACTGGAGCCACTGAATTTCAGCGAATTGTCACTCTGACAGTTCAAGGTTTCATCAAACTAATTAGCAATTTCAGCCAAACTGCTGACCAACTTTCCGGGCCAGTCGCTATTGTTGCTATCGGTGCAGATATCGCGCGATCGGATGCAGGAAATCTGTTTCAGTTCGCCGCCCTAATTAGCATCAACCTTGCTATTATCAACATCTTGCCTTTACCCGCCCTCGATGGCGGTCAGCTAGCCTTTTTATTAATAGAAGGACTACGCGGGAAACCCTTACCTGCAAAAATTCAAGATGGCGTTATGCAGACAGGTTTAATCCTGTTGCTAGGTTTGGGAATTTTCTTGATTCTTCGCGATACAGCTAACTTGGCTGGCGTAGAATGGATGAAGAAACTTCTACAACAATAATTAGTTAACTGTTAACGGTTAACTGTTAACCGTTAACAGTTAACCATTAACAATTAGCAATGAGCAAAAAATTGAGTCTGCGGCAGCGATCGCTCGAAATTCTGATCCGACTTAAACGCCTTTATCCCGATGCTCCCTGCACCCTCAACTATGAAACCCCAGTGCAGTTGCTTGTGGCTACAATACTCTCAGCTCAGTGTACTGACGAGCGAGTAAATAAAGTCACGCCAGCCTTATTTCAACGCTTCCCCGATACTGCGGCGATGGCGATCGCAGACATAGAAGAACTAGAAAACCTCGTGCGTTCCACCGGCTTCTACCGCAACAAAGCCAAAAACATCAAAGCCGCCTGTCATCTAATCGTAGAGAAATTCAACGGGGAAGTCCCAAAACGGATGGAATTACTGTTAGAATTACCCGGAGTTGCCCGCAAAACAGCTAACGTTGTTCTCGCCCACGCTTACGGCATTAATATGGGCGTAACAGTCGATACTCACGTCAAACGCCTCAGCAACCGCTTAGGTTTAACAGAACACGCAGACCCAATTCGGATTGAGCGAGATTTGATGAAACTACTACCTCAACCAGATTGGGAAAACTGGTCAATTCGCCTAGTTTATCATGGTAGAGCCATTTGCAATGCTAGAAATCCAGCTTGTGGGGTGTGCGAACTTGCAGATTTGTGTCCCTCTGCTACAGTTACAGGACTTGCAGAATAACGAATTTATTGCCATTCAGGGGCGTAAATAAACAACTAAATCCACGTAATTAAACATAAGATAAGGATGGCTAAAAAGCTGACTGTATAAACATTCTTCCTTCTCTCCTAGATAACTAAATTTTTCTTCCTTCTACTTATCATCTAGCGATGTGAAGCAAAAGTTGCTACAATTTACAGCAACCGCCAAGGTGGTTAGGACATTCTAGTTTCCTCAAACCCTTAATTCTATTCTCTTTTTCCCTAGTCCTGAGCATCCTAGCCCCTAGCCCCTAGCTATACATCCAAAGTCGGTAATGTTGTAATGAATGCCGCGCCCTGAAATTCCTTGCCTGAGTATTGCGATCGCACGCCTGAAAACCCCTGCGGAAAACCATTTTGCCGCTTGGGTTCTACAATCCCCTTATCCCGGCGGATACGTCCACCACGACTGCATTTGGCCAGAAACTCTGTCTCAGGCGTGGCAAGCTTGGCAGGAGATGTTTTCGCCCCACAGTTTGCCCCAGATCGCCCCCGTGCCGGCACCCCAGCTAGCATTAGCGCTGACTTCTAGTAGCGATGTCTCCAATGGCAGCAAAACCCTCAGCTATAGCAGCCGCCTGATGCAGCAATTGGGGATGAGTCTGTGGCAATGGCTGATCGCCGGGCCAATTCAAGGTAGCCTCCACGAAAGTAAAGGGATTGCGATCGGGCAAAATCTACCCCTGCGAGTGCGCCTTGACCTTCGGGAACCCGATCTCATTGCTTTACCTTGGGAAATTATGCAGCCACAGGCGGGTCAACCGGCGATTTCTCTGGGTCAGCAATTGCTATTTAGTCGCACGACTAGCGATGTGGAACCTTTGCCGGTGCTACGTTTGGGCCAATCTTTAAATATTTTGTTGGTTTTGGGAACAGGAGGAGGAAATTCGCCGCTAACGAGTTTGGAATTGGAAGCAGAGGCGGCGGCGTTAGCGAATGTTTTGGAGATTTCTAGTAAAACTGAGGCGAATGGCAATTATCCAGAGGCGATCGCGCCTACTTGTGTGGAAACTCTGATCCAACCGACGGCGGCGGAATTGATCGATCGCTTAGAAGCGGGGACGACACTGGGACAGGGGCCTTACAATATTTTATTTTACGCGGGTCACGGGATGCCAGGCCCAGATGGAGGGTTACTATTTTTAGGGCCCGATACTACCCTCAATGGTACGGAATTAGCTCAAGTTTTGGTGCGCTGTCGGGTAAATTTGGCGGTGTTTAATGCTTGTTGGGGGGCGCAACCCGCTATGGAAGTGTTGACAAATTCCAGTCACCAAGCGTTATCCCGTAGCAGTTTGGCGGAGGTGTTGATCCATCACGGCGTACCGGCGGTATTGGGGATGCGGGATGCGATCGCAGACAGAGAAGCCCTCAGTTTTATCCAAGCTTTTGCCCAAGCAATGGCCGCGCGAATGCCCGTAGATCAAGCGGTTGCAGTTGCTAGACAGCAACTTTTGACGCTTTACAAATTCAATCAACCGGCTTGGACATTACCTGTATTGTATATGCACCCAGAGTTTGATGGGCAACTGCTGACCTCTATTTTAGAAATTAGAACTGAATTACCCGCAAATTCACCAACTTGGATGGGGCGATCGCTACCGATTGCTTATTTGCGATCGCCCACAGAAACTACCCGCATTTGGCCAATTGGGGCCGGAATCGTGCGAGTTGGGCGCGGGGAAGAAAACGACGTAGCCATTCCCGAATCCTGGGTTTCCCAAAAACACGCTGAGATTTTTTGCCGCAACAGCGTTAACACCGGCAAGACTGAACAGACATACTTTCTCCGAGATTTCTCCCGCTACGGTACGCTGATTTTGGGCCCCGATGGCTGGCAGAGAGTTCATCACCAAGAAGTTGCTTTACAGTCAGGAATACAGATAAAATTTGGCAGTTCTCAAGGTCAGAGTCTAGAATTTATCATCGAATTCACAAAAACTTCTCCTCATACTGGAGTTGATTGCGGAACCAGCTAAAGTGGTGCTGTAGTTAAGCAGGTAATAGGTGATTAGACCGGATAAATTAGCACTCCATGCTCTACAATTACCAGTTACCTCTTTTTCATATCCCCTAACCGATTTTGGAATTGCATGATGGCAGAGCAAACTACTAACTCTCAATATTTTCAAGAGTCGCAAACTCAGGCTGAGTTAGAATTATTAGAAGTAATTGTCCAGACTGATATTCCTTACCCTTGGAACCCAGCCCAGTCTGATGCTGAAGCTTATTTTACAGATTTAGAAAAGGAATTTTCAGTTTCAGATTTGCTTTCCGATGCCGACTTAACCGAGAATTCTCAAATATTATTTGCCCAATTAGATCGAATTTGGTCAGCAAGAGAACTGCAAAAGTCTTTGTTTGATAAATTTGCTCTAGTACCTAAAGATTTACTCAATAGAATTGCTGAAAGCGTTCAAAAGGTAATAGTTAACTATCAATCTTTGGCTGAGCAAATGGTTCAGTGTACCTTAGAGATTTTACCTCAGTGGCCAGAGGAAGATTTACAGGTGTTAGCCCGCCCTTTGGCCTATGCAATGCGAAATGCTGAACAGGAGTCTGATCTTCCTCTGCTGAAGTCTTGGGAAGAGTTATCCGAGATTGAACAAGCTAGGATGAGTTTAGCTATTGCCCGTTATGCTATCTCAATTAGCAGTGATTCTTGATGGTATAGCTAGGGACTAGGGGCTAGGGAAGAAGGGATAGAATTAAGGGTGGAATAAAACTAGAATGTCTTAACCACCTTGGCGGTTGCTAAGTAGGTGGACATAAATAAACGCTATAAAATGCACAGGTGGGCGCTCGCCGAAACCATCTTCTTCTATGAGTTACAGGTTTTTTGCGGCGAGCGCCCACCCTACGTTTAATTATGTCTGACTACTTATAATAGGTAAGGGATAAATCGCAACTTAGCTAATTATCCCTTACCTATTTTACCTTAAACTAAACTGTCAGGATCGACACCCAGAGAACGCAGTTGTTGAGCTAATATTTCTGCTCTATTACGCTCTATTTCTGCTTGTTGTTGGGCCGCCTCTGCTTGTTGTTGGGCCGCCTCTGCTTGCTGTTGGGCCGCCTCTGCTTGTTGTTGAGCCGCTTGCAACTGTTCTTTGGTTAACAAATCTTTCTCCATTGACCAAAGTAACATATTTCCTTCACCATCCCACCAGCGAAGCCAAAAGGCGTTAAGATCGAATCTTGTTCCTTGCCAAACTCCCAGAAATAATCCCAAATCAGCAAACCAATAACGATTTTCCTCATTAGGATTTTGCTGTTCGTAGATTCCTGAAGTTAAATGATAAACTTCTAAATCTCCTGTTTCTGGATCGAAAATTACATAAACTGGGACTTCTAAAATTCGTTCGTAGAACCACCACTTACCATAGGGATAAGTGCGTTTTACCGAATATTCACCCCCATCAGTATGTGATAGAAATTCCATCACAATTGCGACCTTTTGTCCCTCAGCATTAGGTGTATAACTTCTGCGAATTTTTCCAGAAGTTAGGGGTGGAACATTGGGAACGTAAACCCAATCAGGGGCCTTTACTACGGTTTTACCATTGACAGTAGCACAAATGCCGAAGTTAGTAGCAATCAACATTGACTCAGTAATAAGTCCTGCTACTCCTAAGCTTTCTTTTAATGCAATTGCTAATTCTGGCTGAATAATGTTGTCCACAGGATCGTCTGGTAAGGGAAAATCTGGGGGTAATTTTTCCCAAGTAATAATGTACTCGGTTTTTGATGCTGGTTTCGTTGGTGTGACAGTCATGGTTTATTCCTCGTTATTTTTTCATTGGTTATTTTTCATTTGTTTAATTAAGTGGATTTACTTATTATCCCATTCTCCCTTATTTTCTCCTATTTAGCAAGCCGAGTTGCAAAGTTTTGATCGCGGTTGGGAGAAAGCGCTCGTGCTTTCAAAATTGCTGCGGCTAAAAACATATAAGAAACAACACCTACTAATGCCAATAATAACACGCTTACTGTTCCTGAAGCATTCCATAAAGCGTGAAGTGCTGACGCACTGAAGTAGCCAACACCTAAAATTTGCCAGCGCTTTCTAGGTTTTAAAACGCTCAATCCGATAAAATATCCTAGATAGCCGCTGTAGGCCATGTGTCCGGCTACGGAGCCTAAAATCCGGGGAATTAGCAATTGTAAACCTACTAATTGACCTGCATCTGCTCCCCCTTGCAGGGTAGCGTTTTGAATAATATTAGGAACGTATTGCCCCAGTGTTTCTAGTAGGGTAAATCCCACTGCTGAGGCAGATCCCAATAAAATTCCGTCTAAAGGTTCCCAGATACCTATTCGTTCTCGCCAAGGCGATCGCAGACAATTTCCTAACAGCAATACTCCCAATACTGGCAGAGCTTTCAGCAATTCTTCCATCAATCCTGCCCCGAAAAACATTCGGATTAGGAGGCTAAAAAATCCTATTTCTTCGCCCTCGATTGGCAATTGACCAGGTAATATGGCACGGAATACTACTAAGAAACCTATTAGTAGAGGACTTACCAAAATCAGGACTGTAGCTAAGGCCGAACCAAATAACACCCACCAAGGTTTACGTTTACCGCAGAGTTGATATACAAAGTAGTAAGCTGCACTGGCAAGATAAGCAGCTAGTAGCAGGTTAAATGCGGCTGAATTACCGACGGCCCCAAACATTAAGACTACAAAAACTACCGTGGCAGCACCGGGATATAAATAAGCTTTTTGAGTTAAATGTTTTCCCGTTGAGGCAATAGGAAATAGTTGGGTTAATGTGATATAATCTTTTTCGGGAACAGGGGAAAGGCTGGTAGTTCCTGATGCTGCTACTACCTGCTTTTCTGGGGGTACTGGAGGAGATTCAAAGATAAATTCAGGGCCATCTTCACCAAGGGTAATAGTATCGCCTAGTTCTAAAATTCTACACCCTTGCAATTTTCTACCATTTACATAAGTGCCATTAGCACTATTAAGATCGCAAACTTCCCATCGGGGAAAACTACTGTTAGCCAAGGGGCGGACTATTGCGTGGCGGCGGGAAACCATACCATAAATATTTGAATCTAAGGCGATTTGACAGTTAGGTTCTCGTCCGATCGCAACTTCCTGAGTTTCAGAAAGCTGATGTTTTTGCCATTGGGGATTAGCACTACCTTTAGTGGGTGATTGTAATAGAATACTCATAACGTAGTAGCGACTTTAGTCGCTTAATTGAAGGGGAAAGCGACTAAAGTCGCTACTACAAGCTGGAAGGAAAAAGCGACTGAAGTCGCTACTACAAGTTTGAGAAAGGGACATTATTATTTGATTTATTTTCGCTAAGTAATAGTTAACTGTTAACAGTTAACTGTTAACAGTTAACTATTTCTACTGATTTGAGTTGTTAGCATCCTGAACGGCTGCATAAAATAACAACCCTGTCAGTGGTATGCTGAGAGCTAAGATAATGCCAGTTACTAAACTACCAAGTTGGGGAGTTCCTGAAGATAACTCAAAAATTGAGCCGACAGCGGCGATCGCAGTTATACAGGAACCAGCCAACAACAAAGAACTTTTGGGTGTTCCTGCCATCATATAGATTTAACCGCCTTTGGTGAAAACTTGTGCTTGACTAATTCATCGGTAAGTGCGAGTTTATTTTCGACGCGATCGACAAATAACACGCCGTTAAGATGATCCATTTCGTGTTGAATGGCGCGGGATAATAGTTCTGTAGCTTTCAATGTTTGAGGTCTGCCGTATTCGTCCCGGTAGAATACTTCTATGGCTTCTGGGCGTTTGACTTCTAGGTACACGCCGGGAATGCTGAGACACCCTTCTTGGAAAACGCAGACTTCGCCGCTATATTTCTTGATGCTGGGGTTGATCAATACTAAGGGTGGGTTAGCAGCGTTGTCGGGTTCGCAGTCAACGACAATTACTTGTTTTTGGACTGCGACTTGGGGGGCGGCTAAACCGATCCCTTCGGCGCTGTACATAGTTTGCAGCATTTCGCGGACTAGCTGCCGAATTTCTGCATCAACGCTAGCAACCCGCTTTGCTGGCTGCCGCAGGGCGCGATCGCCCAAGGTATGTATTGTTAGAGGCGGCTTTTCTAACTTTTTCTTTTCAACTAAAACCTCGGAAGTCATCGCATCTTCTCTCGCAATTAGGGTTAAATTTTAAACAATAGCCTGATCTTCAATCTTAATGGATCTTAATGGATATCTGACGACTTATGACTAAGCGCTCTCGAAACTCCCAACCTGTTCTCAGCATTCCGCGATCGCCTCTGGAATTAGGCCTTGAGGTGGTGGCGGTTGCGGGTATTCTATGGGGTTGCTGGATTATTTTTCAGTCTTGGGATGGGTTAGGCGATCGCATTCCCGTACATTTTGGCTTTTCTGGGCAGCCTGATGCTTGGGGCAACAAAGCAGCGATCTGGATTTTACCCGCTGTAGCTGTTGTTTTTGATGTGATGTGGGCAGTGATGGCAAATTATCCCCATACTTTCAATTATCCTGTGGCAATTACGGAGGAGAATGCGCGGGTGCAATATCACTTAGCGCGATTGCTTTTGGGGTGGTTGAAAATAGAAATGATCTGGCTATTGATGTGGATTTTGTGGCAGCAAATTCAAGTTAGTTTAGGTAAAGAGGAAACCGTGAGTGTGGGATTCGTGTTAGCGACGATAATAGTTATTTTGGGAACAGTTGCAGTATATTTTCGTAAGGCTTTAGCCATGACTAGGGGCTAGGGGCTAGGGGCTAGGGGCTAGGGTAATAAGGGGCTAGGGGCTAGGGGCTAGGGAAAGAAGGGGAAGAAGGGAAAAAACGGGAGAAAGGAAGGAAGGGAAGGAAGGGAAAAAAGGGAATAGAATCAGCGAGTTTGGTAGAACTCAGAACGTCTTAACTGCCAAGATATGGCTCTAACAACCAATAATTAATAACAAAAAAAATGAAAAACAAAGACGACCTAAAGCGGTATTTATTACAACTTGATAATCGTAGTTACAAAGCCTATAAAGACATTCAAGGTAACTATGATTTTTCTGACTTTACTCTAATTATTGACTACGTTCAAGGCGACCCCTTCGCATCTCCCAGTAAATTTCGAGTTCAAATACCCCAAAACATTGCTAAATTCCCTCCCGAACTCTACATTACACCCAGCAGAGAAATCGCATTTAGAGATTATTTAACCCGCCAATTTGATAAGATTGCTGGTACTGTTAGCGGTCGTCGCGGTACTGGCAAAAGCGGATTAATTGCTATTACTAAATTTGGACAAGAAGTTTTAGAAAGAACTTCAGTTTTTATTGACAATCAAATAGTAGAATTGCGCTTTGTTGTCGGATTACCAGCCGGAGGCAGGAGCATTTTAGGTCGTCAAGCTGCTGAAATGATCTGTGAAGATATCCCCTACATTGTTAGCAAATCTCTCAAATATTCGGCTCTGAATCCCGCTGAATGTCTTCGTCACGTTGAAACTGTAGAAGATGCTGAATGGCTGCGTCAACAATTACCTGAAAAAGGATTAGTTGCTTTTGTTGCTGATGGTGCAATTTTGCCTCGTCGCACTGGTGTTGATGACCGTCCTCTATTAGATAATGCTATCGCTTTTAAGTCGCCCCCCTCCTTAGCAGTTGAGTTTAATTGTCCAAATCGTGGTAAAATTACAGGCATGGGTATCCCTGCTGGTGTAACTTTAATTGTCGGCGGTGGCTATCACGGCAAATCTACTTTACTGCAGGCCATTGAGTTAGGTGTTTACAATCATATCCCTGGAGATGGACGCGAATTTGTCGTTACCAATCCGGCGGCGGTGAAAATTAGAGCTGAAGATGGTAGAAGTGTAATCGGTGTCGATATTTCGCCTTTTATTAACCAGTTACCCCAAGGTCGATCTACTACTCAATTTTCTACAGAAAATGCTAGCGGTAGTACCTCACAAGCTGCTAATATTATCGAAGCTTTGGAGGCGGGAATTGTTAGGAAAAAGCCAGAGGAAAACTTAGTAGCGAGTCTCGCATCAGTGCCAGTTTTATTGGTAGATGAAGATACAGCGGCGACTAACTTTATGATTCGCGATCGCAGAATGCAGGAACTAATCGCCAAAGACAAGGAACCGATTACACCATTTATCGATAAAGTCAAGCAATTATACCAGGATTATGCGGTTTCCACAATCTTAGTGATGGGGGGAAGTGGCGATTATTTCGATGTGGCGGATACTGCGATCGCGATGGATAACTTTCAAGCCTATAATGTTACAGAAAAGGCCAAGGAAATCGCGATCGCTTACTCCACAAGTCGCACCGCTGAAGGTGGCGCACATTTTGGCAAAATTACTCAGCGAGTACCAATTCCCGCTAGTCTCGATCCTAGTCGCGGTAGGCGAGACGTGCGAGTTAAGGTTCGGGATGTGGATGAGGTGGCTTTTGGAACTGAGGATATTGATTTAGCTGCTGTTGAACAAATCGTCGATAGCGGACAATTGAGAGCGATCGCAGCGGCGATGGTTTATGCTAAGCAGGAATATATGGATGGAAAGCGGACTTTATCAGAAATACTCGATCGCGTCATGACCGATATTCAATCTCAGGGTATGGACATTTTATCACCTTTCCCCCAAGGAGATTTTGCCATGTTTCGGCGGCATGAATTAGCAGCAGCAATTAATCGACTTCGGAGTTTATCAGTTGTTGCTCGAACGGGGTAAAATAGGTACCTCATTTATAATGCGGCGGTTGAAACCGCTACTACACAAACTAAGTCCGCCTACGCGGACTAAAGGTATTTACAGTTAATAGTTACAGGACTTACGCATAGAGTCCCAGAAACCGGGTTTTTGAGAGTATATGTGGGTAAAAACGAAGTATTTTCGTCTAAAAACCCGGTTTCTTTGGTTGGGTGTGTAAGTCCTGAGTTAATTAACCTAGCGTCAGTAATTGGGAGGGAAAATCTACCTCTAACCGCATAGTTTGAAGCCATTGCAAACCCATCAAAATCTCCGGCAATTCGTCCCCAACGTGAACAGGAATTGTAAACTCTTGTCCGTCAAATATGACAGTACCCACATAAATATCGAAAAATTGCTCTCCTCTCGCCGTTTCCATAATTCGCCTAGCTTCAAGAATAGGCCAAGCCAATGCTTCTACGTCTTGGAGATTAATCGCTAACCAGCCACTCGTGAAGCCTGTATCTAGTAGCGCATCAACTTGGAATCCTTCTCCATCAGCAGCAATCAAATTTATTTCAAAAAATAGCTCTCCAATCTCCCCAAACTTACCTGAAATCATATTTTACCACAGGCTCCAGTTTCATTTAGACGAAGAATGCCAAGCCAGCCAGTGGGGTATTTTTGACGAGCTTTTTGGATTGCTACCTCTTCATCTGGGTCGATGAAATAGTCACCACTGTTTCCCTCAATAATAATAAACCAGTTGTAATGGTCAGCTATCAATCCCGGCTTAACTCGGTCAAAAATTTCACGATATTGCCGATCGATTACTTCTCTTTCAGCTTTACGTTGAGCAATTTTTTCTGGCGACCACTGAATTTCTGGAAATATGCGACCGCGACGTATAGGGCGAGTATTAGATGTTTGAGTCATAATCTAGATTTACCCGTTTAACTAAATCATATTTTACCACAGGTTCCAGTTTCATTTAGACGAAAAATACCAAGCCAGCCAGTGGGGTACTTTTGACGAGCTTTTTGGATTGCTACCTCTTCATCTGGGTCGATGAAATAGTCGCCGCTGTTTCCCTCAATAATAATAAACCAGTTGTAATGGTCAGCTATCAATCCCGGCTTAACTCGGTCAAGAATTTCACGATGCTGCCGATAGAGGACTTCTCTTTCAGCTTTACGTTGAGCAATTTTTTCTGGCGGCCACTGAATTTCTGGAAATATACGACCACGACGTATAGGGCGAGTATTAGATGTTTGAGTCATAATCTAGATTTACCCGTTTAACTAAATCATATTTTACCACAGGTTCCAGTTTCATTTAGACGAAAAACACTAACTCTACTACTAGGGTTTTTCTGACGAGCTTTTGAGATTGCTTCACTGCGTTCGCAATGACTAATAGGACTTAGGAATCAATAATAAAATTTGTCATTTGTTTACTATCAATATTCTGGCTCGTTCCTAGAGTGAAATCTAGGAACGAGAACACAAAAGAATACAAAAACTTAGCCGGCCAAACTTCCCATACTCAGCGGTACCATTTCTCCGTGTGCCGTCAGGCCTAATAACATGGGTTCATTCGGTCGAATAATCTCTCCAGTGAGTACGCAACGCTGCTCCTGCTCTGCTGTCGCATTAAAGCTGGCTCGAATATCCGATCGCGAAAACTGGGGTCGAAAATCTCCAGATTTTTGTTGTACGAAATTCCAGAGGAGATCTCGAATCAATGCTTGATAGCCTTGATTGCCCGCAATCTCCTTTAGCCTCTCCTTGAGCTCTCTTTCTAGGCGGATGCTGGTGACTTCCATTTCGGTGGTAGAGGTTCTAGGAAGGGTGTACATATTTTTTTCCTCAAATGGGTGGACATATCTGTAATATCAGTGTAGTATGTTTACAGCCAGATTTAAAGCCCTCTTTTAACTTTTTGCCTTCCTGTGAACCTACCTACTTCCTCAACCTATCGACCTAACACCAATCGCCTCAGCGGTGGTGCTGGTGGCTCGTGGTGCGTCTCGCACGCGAGTTTTGCAGGCAAACGCCTGTTTAGAGGAGGTTATAGTGAGTTAGGAGTGGCCGAAGAGATTAATACAGATTTGGAGCGTGGCGATTCGCCAGTCGCAGGGACGCATAGGGCTCGACAAGCGGGAGGTATAGCAAGATAGCTGTACTTATATAGGAGAAAAAAATGTGCTTAGTAGCAGTTTTTTAAGCCCCCGCTTCTGATAAGAGAAGTGGGGGTTTATGATTTGAGATTTTGGATTTGCGATCGGGGATTGGAATCAAAACAAATTTGAAATATTGACAGGAGGAGTGAGCCATGACATTTGCGACAGATGTATTAAGGCAATCCGTAGTGGTGTTTTCGAGGAATTATTTGCCGATGAGCCGCATTAATATTAAGCGGGCGATCGCGCTTTTGGTAGCTGGTAAGGCTGAACCTCTGGATTTTGCTACGGGTAATGGTTGGATCGTGCGATCGCCTAGTTTTGCCATCTGTGTACCGGAACAAATTCGCTTGACTTTTACAAGCAATGAACGGATTTGGAAGGTACCGCCGGTCAATCGCCGGGAAGTGTTGCGACGTGATAGCCACTCCTGTCAATACTGCGGTAGCAATAAGCGTTTGACGCTGGATCACGTTATGCCAAGGGCTCAGGGGGGGGGCCACACTTGGGACAACATCGTGACTGCTTGCGAAAAGTGCAATTCTCTTAAGGGCGATCGCACTCCCTTACAAGCAGGTATGCCTTTGCGAACTAAACCGAAGGCTCCCATGCACCCCGCTGTTGCTTTTGCCGAAGTTTTTTGGCACGAACATCAGATTGATAACTGTTAACAAATTAACAAGGAAAATTTTGGGCGGTCAGTATGCTGAAGTTGACTTATACTGAAACGGGCTTTAACTTAGAGCGTTTGGCTCAATCCCCTGAACAGTTGGTGGCGCTGCGGGTAATTTTGGCTATGCGAGTTGGCCAAAGTGTCTGCGTTGAGCCGAGCACTGCGGCATTTTTGCTGCCCGCGAATTTGTCGGCTTTGTCTCTGTTGGAGATGGAGGTACGGCGGGATGAGAGTGATGCGATCGCTCTTTGTGTGGCTGATGCTGAGTATGTTGAGGTGAATCTGTGCGGTACTTGGCTGTCGGTGAATGCTGAGGGCGCTGATGGCATATTTATGACTGTTTTGAGCGATCGCGCCGAGTTTTTGCTGCTGAAACTTTGGCACGAAGCCGAAGCTGGTGCTTCTGTGGTTAAGGAAGTTGGCGATTAATATCGTATGCGGGCGGCTGGTTAGTCGCCCTTTTACTGTTATGGGTGCTGATTGGGGGTTTTTGCGGGAATCGGTAGGTGTAAAATTTGGGGTGTAAATTTTTTCGGCTGTATGGTTTGATGGGTAAGGGTTTGAGGGCGATCGCTTGAAAAATCGATTCCCGCAATGTCTGAAATCCTTGCAGGGATTGGATTTGAAGGGAATTTTATTTTTGCCTCTTGACAAGTTGAAGTCTGGAATGGTACTTTAAGTTTAGTTTCCCGCAACTGCACCTTGAAAATTAAATACAGTAAGGGTTTCAAAACCAGGCGGCCGCAATTAAACCAAATCCCTATTAGGGATTGAAACTCTCCAAAATGTGCTAGGGATATTCACATCACCAGTAAGCGCCGCAATTAAACCAAATCCCTATTAGGGATTGAAACCACAAATTAGCCGCAAAAGGTGCAGATGCAGCTCCCTCAAAGCCGCAATTAAACCAAATCCCTATTAGGGATTGAAACGATCGCTATCGGATCGCGAAAAAGCCCCCAGTACGGCCGCAATTAAACCAAATCCCTATTAGGGATTGAAACGATAGTCCAGCCACCACTTTTCAGCAAAGAAATACCCGGCTGCCGCAATTAAACCAAATCCCTATTAGGGATTGAAACGTTTCCAAAATCCATAAATCCAGGATCGGATCGTCTTACGCCGCAATTAAACCAAATCCCTATTAGGGATTGAAACGAGCATCATCGATGGTGTAGTTAATTAAGGAGAAGCCGCAATTAAACCAAATCCCTATTAGGGATTGAAACGTCCTTCGTGGGCAACAGAAGCGGAAGCATAAATCGCCGCAATTAAACCAAATCCCTATTAGGGATTGAAACAATCAATTGGTTTGCTAGAATTAAAGAGTCGATTTAGCGCGCCGCAATTAAACCAAATCCCTATTAGGGATTGAAACTATAATGGCTAGAATCCTAAATACTATTGAAAGCCTTCGCCGCAATTAAACCAAATCCCTATTAGGGATTGAAACCAGAACTTACAGCAGCAAATTCAGAATTTACAGCCGCAATTAAACCAAATCCCTATTAGGGATTGAAACGAAGAGTTACGTAAAAGTAAAGAGGAAATTGCACTGCCGCAATTAAACCAAATCCCTATTAGGGATTGAAACTTGCTTGTCATGCCCTGACCCAACACGGCCGCGAGAGCCGCAATTAAACCAAATCCCTATTAGGGATTGAAACCTTAGCTGCTTGGTATACCGCCTTGGTGTCGCAGCCGCACCGGCCGCAATTAAACCAAATCCCTATTAGGGATTGAAACCCGCCATCTTCCTTTGTGGCGGCGTAGCCGAAGCGCCGCAATTAAACCAAATCCCTATTAGGGATTGAAACTTTGGACGCTTCCGCACTTTCTTGTAGCGACCGCGCTCACGGCCGCAATTAAACCAAATCCCTATTAGGGATTGAAACATTTCCGGTGGTAAATGCGATCGCTCACAACTAGCGAGGCCGCAATTAAACCAAATCCCTATTAGGGATTGAAACAGTAAATTCGCCTACCAGACATACTAATAACAACACCCGCCGCAATTAAACCAAATCCCTATTAGGGATTGAAACCTTTCTTACTTAGGCTTCGATAGGCTCAGTGAAGCCGCAATTAAACCAAATCCCTATTAGGGATTGAAACCAGCATATTTTCTCAAATCAGAAGATTCGGAAGCTCGAGCCGCAATTAAACCAAATCCCTATTAGGGATTGAAACCTGCTTAAGAAAATCAGCAAAAATTCCACCAACACGCCGCAATTAAACCAAATCCCTATTAGGGATTGAAACATGCTAATTCCTAAAATCTGAGCCGATACCAACAGAGCCGCAATTAAACCAAATCCCTATTAGGGATTGAAACACTTAAGCGGGTTGAAGGTTCCCAAATTATTCAACCAGCCGCAATTAAACCAAATCCCTATTAGGGATTGAAACCAAACTGCAATTGAAATTAGGACTACGCAAAGAAACAAGAAACCGGGTTTCTGTGAAAAATCCTTAGTTTCTCAACCAGAGATTTACGAAGAAACCCGGTTTCTAGCCTCAGCGTGCTTAATTACCAATTACCAATTACCAATTACCAATTAGTGCAAATCTCGATCCCAAACACCGATATAAATGCGATCGCTATCGTTGCGAGCAATCTCACCTTTAAGACCATCTTTGCTAAAATCAAAGCGATCCGTTCTCCGCTGCTCTACCGACCTAAAACCCTCCATAATTTCATTATTTGCCCCACCTAACATCCCATTTAAAGTAGTTCGCATCACCAAATCATCCACAGATTGAGCAAAAGATACCTCAGTTTGGCGCAATTTCCCAGAATCGCGATCGTAAATATAGCCTAAAGTAATTTGATTCGGCAGCAATTCATAAGTTGCCGTGCGAGTATTTGGCCAAAAACCTCTATTTTTAATCTTAGTTGGTTGTCCCAATTCTCCGATCACCTGACTTTCTGACGTACCCACAGGAAACCCAGGTACTCTCGGTATCTGATAACTCGTCGCTGGATTTTCCGAGGGTTGCGGTTGCGGTGA
The DNA here is from genome assembly GCF_000332155.1 of Kamptonema formosum PCC 6407. Lineage (GTDB taxonomy): Bacteria > Cyanobacteriota > Cyanobacteriia > Cyanobacteriales > Microcoleaceae > Kamptonema > Kamptonema formosum. Next base: position 410,812 of record NZ_KB235903.1, read on the forward strand.
AGGTGGCAATTGGGGATCTATTGGTTCCTCAATAGGTGATTCCTGCGGTGTTGGGATGGGGATAGGTGTGGGGATGATTATCGGTGTTGGCGTTGGAGATTCAACAATTGGCGATGGAGTTTCAATTACAGGCGGCGGCGTGACGATCGCACCAGGAGTTGGCGTAACATCAGGAGTAGGAGTTGGTTTAGACCGATCGCGTTTTCTTTCCTCAACAACCGGACTAGGGCGTTCCTTAACACTACCAGAGTCAGGCGATCGCGAAGTCCAGCTATTAATCAAAACCGCAGCAAAACCCACAACACCTGCTAAAATAGCTGCGATCGCCACTAACCCCCAAACAGCAAAAACCTTACACCCACTTTTCTGAGGTCTTGCCGTTACCCCAGATGCAGCCGTAGCCCCCCCTGAAATCGAATTAGGATGCTGCGGAATCACAGCCACCGTCGGCCCCGTACTCGACGAATTAGCAGCACTCACAGGCGAATTTACAGCCCCAGCAGGCAACATTGACAGCCACTCATCCACGCTAGACGGTCGATATTGAACCTCCACCGCCATCCCCCGCATCACCGCCTGATTCACACCGGGACTTAACTGCGGTTGTAAGTCGCGAGGCGCAGGCATCGGTTGCTGATTTCGCAAAGTTGCCGGCACCGGTACTTGCGCCGTCAACAGCGTGTAAAGCGTCGCCGCCAAACCGTAAACATCCGTCGCCGCCGTCGGTTTACCTTGGCGGAGGTACTGCTCCATCGGCGCGTAGCCTTCTGATACCATATTGGTATGAGCTTGCGTCACCCCTGGGGTAAATTCTCGCGCAATCCCAAAATCAATCAACACTACATCCGTCGTACCTTGGCGCAAAATGATATTTTGAGGCTTAATATCGCGGTGGAGTAAACCATTTTGATGGACTACTTTTAAGGCGGCCCCAACTTGGCAGATATAATGAATTGCGATCGCTTCCGCTAGCGGGTTGTTAGGAAAAACTACATCTGCTAAAGTCTGGCCAGGAATGTAATCCATGACCATAAAAGGCAACCCATCCTCAACAAAAAAGTCGCTGACTCTGACAATATTTGGGTGAGAGCACAAAGCCAACCTTCTCGCCTCATCTTGAAATTTAGCCTGAAATTCAGCAAAATTAGGATGTTGTCGCAAAGACTCATTCAGAGTTTTCACAACTACAGGCTGTCCCAAATATTGATGAGTCGCCCTGAAAGTAATGCCAAAACCACCTCGCCCTAGTTCCTGTTCTAGAGTATACTTACCGCCTTGTAACGTTTTACCGATTAATACATCCATCCTTAAAATCCTAAATTCTAAATCGATTAATACTCTAGCTTTCTGCGTTATATTCCTCTATTGTATTGACCTTCACAATAGTAAGTCCTAAATCTGTCATTGCGACCGAAGGGAAGCAATGACAAGGTTTTAAGATTACTTCGCAAGGCTGGCAATGACAAGTATTTAGCACAATGACAAATACCAGACTTACCCAGTCTTGAACCTATTTCTGTCATTGCGAACGTAGCGAAGCAATCCCCAATCCTCGCTACACTGTTAAAGTGCGTAAGTCCTAAAATATTTAGATAGTTCGAGATTGAGATATACTTCATAAAATATAGGAGAATATTATTAGTGAATACGAAATTAAAGTTACTCTGCCTTAGTAATGGTCATGGTGAAGATGCGATCGCCGTTCGCATCTTACGGGAACTACAAAAACATCCTCATCCACCAGAATTAGCCGTCTTACCTTTAGTCGGCGAAGGACAAGCTTACTCTCAATTAGAAAATGTCCCCATTATCGGCCCCGTACAGCGGATGCCTTCGGGAGGGTTCATTTACATGGATGGCCGCCAATTGGTGCGCGATGTCAATTCCGGCTTATTACAATTAACCCTAGCTCAGTTTAAAACTATACGTGCTTGGGCAAAACAGGGTGGATCGATCTTAGCAGTCGGAGATATTGTCCCACTATTATTTGCCTGGTTGAGCGGTGTTCCCTACGCTTTCGTGGGAACAGCCAAATCGGAATATTATTTGCGAGACGAGGAGGGGCCCCTACCGCGTCGATCGCGGGTACAGCGTTGGGAGGGGTGGTCGGGATCGGTTTACTTGCCTTGGGAGCGCTGGTTGATGAGTAGGAGGCGCTGTCAGGCTGTTTTTCCCAGGGATGCGCTGACGGCTGAGACTTTGCAACGGTTTCGGATTCCAGCCTACAATTTGGGCAATCCGATGATGGATGATTTGCTCTCAGAAAATGCTGAGCCAGCCTTTTACGGGGGTGATATGGAAATCCGGGAGAAACAGCGATCGCTAGTTATCGTACTCTTACCTGGTTCGAGAGCACCAGAAGCTTATGCCAATTGGGAGTTAATTGTTCAGGCGGTAGCGAAGGTGGTAGAAGTTTTTCGCGATCGCCATTTGCTCTTTTTGGGCGCGATCGCTCCTAACTTAAGTTTAGAAGCTTTATGTCCTCCTCTGGAATCCTCTGGCTGGGAGCAGGAAGGGGGAGGAGTACGAGAGAGGGGAAGCAGAGGAGCAGGAGAGCAAGGGAGTATTTTACAATTACCTGTAGCTAATCCTAAGTTACCAATACCAAAACCTAAATTACCGATGGCATTTAAGAATAGAAATGCGTCGCTAATTTTGACTCAGCAAAGTTTTAGCGATTGTTTGAATCAAGGAGATTTCGCGATCGCGATGGCGGGAACTGCAACTGAGCAATTTGTTGGTTTAGGAAAACCTGCGATCGCAATTCCCGGAAGTGGCCCCCAGTTTACTTATGCTTTTGCTGAAGCTCAAAGTCGCCTGTTAGGGCCATCGCTAATTTTAGTTAAGCATCCAGCAGAAGTTCCTAGTGTAATTCAATCTTTACTCCGCGATCCCGATCGATTGCAACTCATTGCTGAAAATGGCTTGCGTCGCATGGGAGAACCAGGAGCCGCTAGGCGAATTTCTGCTTGTTTGCTTGAGAAGAAGGGGCTAGGGGCTAGGGGCTAGGGGCTAGGGGCTAGGGAAGAGAGGGGAAAATAGGGGCTAGGGGAAGAGGGGCAGGGCGGTTTCATTCTCGGTGCGATCGCAACCTTGCCCGATCGGGGAGGTAACGAACTCATAATTCGTCTGAGCTGGTTTCAACTCTCATAGCCCTCTTCTGTCACTCTCCGAATGTTATATTATTTTTGGTAACTGATATTATATCTCTCAATTCGAGTGTGTTAATCCTCCTGCCTTCTGCTATACTAAAACCTCACTTCATATTCAACAGTTGCCCGATTATCGCCTTGAAAATTAGTTGAACCGCGCAATAAAACCTCATCACTCAAGCGATAGCGGAGAGTAAATTCAGTAGGCTGATTCGGCGCGAGTACGCGAATTACGGAAGCAGAAACATTGCGGGTAATATCAAGACCGACCTCCAAACCTATACCCAAAGTAGACGAAGAAGAACTTCTCCCTTCTTCGCTTCTAATCCTAGTAGGAAATAGGCGAAACTCAGTTAACCCCGTAGCATTCGTTACCGCAGATTGAAGATTACTAAATAAACCCGCACCCGCTAAATTAGCGATCGCTAGGGTACTATCTCCAGCCCCCAAAGTCTGCACAAAACTGCCACCCAACAAAGCCACAATTTCCGTTTCCGAACGACTGGGAGAACTCCGTAACTCAATATTCTCCGCCAACTGAGAAGCCCTTCCTTGGGCTAAAGCTTGAATGCGGATGCTTCGTACCCTGCCAGAATTAATCCCAGTGGGATTATCCGCGATCTCCGAAGACAAAGCCGAAGTCGGCGTTACAAACCGCGTTACCTCTGGTACTGATGTCACCAAACGCACGTCCAGCGTTGGGTCTAGCCCTTGAGATGGTATAAAAGTTGCAGTTTGCGGGTAGCCGCGATCGAGGCGGAATTGGGTAGTAAACAAATTCACCGCCCCCGATGTTAGCTTAATCGTACCCTGGGGCCGCAAATCATCCAGCGTCCCATTTACAGTTAAACCCCCACTTGCCAGAAAACTCAATATCGGCGGACTCGTTACCTGGACTCCCTTACCCAAATTCAACCGCAGATTATCCAACCCTACCTCAAAGGACTGCGATCCCCCTCCCGTTGTCGATACCAGCGTTGTACCACTACCAGAACCAGGGAGAAATACCTGACCGTTAGAAAGGTCAATATTACCGCCCAAAGACGGCCTCAATGCCGTTCCCCCTACAATAATTTGACCGTTGGCCCCACCTCTGTAAAGTCCCTTCAGATTCAAAGACAACTTATCCAAAGCGACTGTTAGCGGATTTGCCCGATCGCGATCGCCCTCACCCAGAGGGATTACCAGCGGTATTGTCCCTACCGCCGTTACCTTACCCTGACTTAACTGCCCTTGTAAGCCTTCAACACGAATGCGATCGCCCTCAAACCGCACAATTCCCGTCAACCCCGTCAGCGGGTCAGGAAAAGCCCGTGCTCGTACCGTCGCATTCTCAAAAACTGCAATTCCTTCCGCCGCTGGACTTTGTAAAGTCCCACCTACCTTGAGTTGTACCTGTCCCTTACCGTCAACCCAAGCAATTTGCGGCGTGAGGACATTAATAATCGCCAACCCCTCATTTTTGAGATTCACATTCAAGGCAATTTGGTCGCTATCGGCCTTCACCGCCGCAAAAGGCAACTCAAAAGGTAAACTTCCCTGTACAGTTATCGGTTCATCAGAAGTCACTAAAGCAACACCACTGAAATTGAGACGAGCATTAGTATAGCTAAAACTACCTTCAGCATTCTCAATCGGCTCAGTATTGATCGTACCGTTAACCAAACTCAGTTCCCCAATCGCCTGCGGATTGTCCAAAGTACCGGCGATCGTTGCTCTGAGATTGAGATTGCCAGTAACATCCACATAAGGCAATTCGACAATTTTCGCCAACTCCTCTACTGGGACATTTCTCACGCGCAACTGGCCTGACTGTCCTTGTTGCCCAATTTGCCCCGAAAAGCCGATCAGCGTCTCGCCAGATTTAATTCGCAGTGGCAAAACAGTCAAAGTACCGTCTTGAAAACTGCCCTCAACGCTGAACTGTTCGGCAACATAATTTCCCCAGCGCCAATCATTCCCCGCAAGGTTAAACTGAGCTTGTACGCCCGTCCGCAAAGAACCCGCGACAGAGATTTCACCGCTGAAATTCCCTTGCAATGACGATAAAGGCGGTATTTTCGAGGATGCTTGAGCCTCACGCTGTTGTTGTAACAGGGCTTGAATTTCTGCAAAACGGCGCAATTGCTCGATTAAAGGAGCATCTGGCATCCCCACAGCCACCGTTTGCACATCCGCCGCCGTCCCATAAACGGGAGGTTTTAAGCCGCGTGCAATATCGCTGAGGTTGAAATATTGCAACGCCACTAGGATATCTTGCAAATTGCCTTGCTTGGCGTTAATTTTGCCTGCAAATTCGGGATTATCACCAGTCTTAACTGTTCCCGAAATTAGGTATTGGCTTTGTCTTAGTCGCAATTCACCGTTAATCAGGCTAGCAACACCATTAGCATAGTTAAATTGGCCTTGGAAATTGTCAGCTCTAATGTAACCGATCGCAGGTTGGGCGATCGCGATTTGTCCCGATGCTTGCAAGTTAGCCACATTTAGCGGCATTTTCCAACCCGGTATATTAATTTGGCCCGAAGCCAAACCAGTTATCGGCCCTAACCCTCGATCCTTGGCGGGTGTCAAGTTCAAAGTAGCCAGAGGAAACTGTTCGAGATTAACTCGCAGAATATCACCTTGAGTACGACCGCTGGCGATCGCATCTCCACGCCGAATTAAAAATGATGTTGGCAAATAAGTCCGATCTAAAGCTATCTGAATTCGGTCTTGTTGCCCCGCTAAATTTAAGTCTAATCCTCGCCCTAATCCTCCATTCACAGTACCCAACATGACCGGCTCAAATTCTACCTTATTTACCGCCAAGTCGCGCAATCGCAAATCGCCAACTAAATTCAGATCGGCAAGAGTACCAGAAACCCGCCCTACAAAATCAGCCCTTCCTGCTACTAAAGTCGGGCTACTTACATTTTCTAAGGCCGCCGGTGTGGGAATTGGTAAAGATTCTAAGTCAAAATTGGAGAGTTTGACATTAAAATCTAAATTAGAAATCGAAGGTAATCCTTTCCCTTCAAATTCTACACCAAAAAATCCATTGGCGCTCAATCCCGGACTGACAGCATTCTCAACTTCGACTCGTTTACCATCCCAGTTAAATACAGCCGCAAACGGTTGATTGAGAAAAGGCAATTCTGATACTTGGAAACGGCCAGCAGCGCGAATTGCTTGGGGGACAACAGCTAAGGGGCCAGATAAGTTAATTTGACCGTTGAAAAGTCCTCCGAGTAACGGTAAGTTTTGGGCTTGACTAATTAAGCCTTGGGCTCGCAAGCGCGAAGTTTGCGCTAACCACACTTCTTGAAAGCGACTTAATGCAATTCGATCTCCCCCAATATTTGCTCGCCAATTACCACCAGTTAATTGACCTCTGGCATTGACAATCCCACCGCCATCATTGAGTCTGAGTTGACCTTCACCGTTAGCAACAATTGCGTTACCACTTAAGTTATTCAAATTCCCAGATAGGCGTACTCTCCCATCTAAAACTCCGTCTATTTCTGATGGTAGGTCGGCGGTTAGCAATCCTGCTTGTTTTAAGGGTTGTTCTAAACGGTTCAGAGGTAAATTATTGGTTTCAAGGAATGCTTGCCAATTGCTTTGTTCTAATTTACCTTGAGCTAAAATTTCGCCTAATTGATTAGTAACAATTCGCCCATTGGCAAAGGCAGTTATCGCATTTGCCGTTAAATTTTCTAAGGGGCCCGCTGCTTGCAATTGACCTGTTAATCGCCCGTTTAGGGATTGCAAATTTTGCAGTTGAGCTTTGATATTGCTATTTACAAATGGCAATCCAGCGTTAATAATAGGATTGAGCGCGATCGCATTTGCCCCTGCAACTCCCTGCCATCTGCCCCCACCTAGTTCGCCTCTGAGATTGAGAGTACCGCCAGCCACAGCAATGCGTCCATTGCCATCAGCCGCGATCGCATTCAAAGTCAAGTTATTCAAAGGCCCGGCGGCTCGAATTTGCCCGGTAATACGCCCGTTCAGGGTTTGCAAATTTTGCAGTTGAGCCCTAAGATTGTTGGCTTGGGGGTCAGTCCCATCGATAAAGGGCAGTCCAGCATTAATAATCGGGTTGAGTGCGATCGCGTTTGCGTCTGCAACTCCTAGCCAACGCCCAGATTCCAGTTTACCACTGGCATTAACAGTACCCCCAGCGACCGTAATCCGCCCTTTAGCATCAGCCGCGATCGCATTCAAATTCACATTCTCCACAGGCCCGGCTACTCGAATTTGCCCGGATACCCGCCCATCTAGGGTTTGCAGATTTTGCAGTTGAGCTTTCAGATTAGTAGCTTCGGGGTTAACAGCATTTAAAATTGGCAATCCCAAATCGGCCAGAGAGGCGATCGCGATCGTCTCTGACTCCGCAATCCCTTGCCATTGCCCTTTATCCAATACCCCTCTACCATCGATCGTCCCTCCAGCAGTGGTTAAAGTGCCGATTACCCTAGCTGCGATCGCATTTAGGTTCAAATTATCCAAAGTTCCCGCAGCCAGCACGCGGCCGCTCACAAGCCCCTCTAAATCAGCAGGTATTGACAGTGACGGTATCTCTTGCCGCAAAAGATTGAGATCGACGCGATCGCCTCCCACCAAGGCTTGCCAACGGCCATTATTCAAAACACCGCTAACATTCACAGTACCCCCAGCGATACTCAGCGCCACATTCTGCAAACCTACCGCCGATCGCGCGATCCGAATTTCGCCAGTCGCCGGATATGTAGCTTGTGGTGCTTGCCATTGCACTCGGCCCTGGATATTATCAAGCGGCCCAAAAATCTGAGCATTAGCGGAGATATTGCCGATCGCGACTTCCGGTGGAAGAGAAACTTGGTAAATTTCTGCGATCGCATCTGCTGGCAAATCCTTAGCTGCCAAATCCAGCACCAGCCCCGATCGCAAATTGCCCTCTCCCAAAGCTATATCAACTTGACCTTTACCAGTAATATCACCCCCAGCACTTGGCGTTACCCGAATATCGCTCAAAGATACAACCAGAGAGGAGGGGAAAGATGGGGAGGATGGGGAGGATTTAGCACCCTCTGCACCCCCGCTCCCCTGCACCCCCGCTCCCCCGCTCCCCCGCTCCCCCGCTCCCCCTCTTCCTCTTTCTACTGCAAAGCGAGTGCTGATATTGCTAAATTGGAGGCGATCGAGTTGAACTGGTTTTGTAGTTGCGATCGCGCCTAAAAACAGAGGTTGAGAAAGATCCCCAGTGAGTTTACCTTCTAGTTTCACTTCCCCCGCTACAGGAATTGGCAATTGTAAAGGCTTGGAGAGTTCTTTATTAGCTGCATTCAGCAACACCGCAACAGTTACAGGCTGAATATTAGTAGCTAAATTAAACTTAGTTCGTGTCAAGTCAAAGTTAGGCCCAGTTTGAAGCGTACCTGCGATTTTAATCGGAATCTGACTGTAGTTGGTACTGAGATTATCTATCGCGATCGCACCTTCCTTAAACCGCACTTGACCCGTAGTATTCTTCAGCGGTTGTTTTAAAGGATTAACAATCGCCTCCACACCCTGAAAGCTAGCTATACCAGTGATATCTGATAATTTATTTTGTCGCAAACTGACCGTTAAATTACCACTACCTTGACCCCTAACCAAGCTAATTGCAGGAGCTTTCAGCAAACGTGCTAGTTCAGAAACAGGTAGATTTTGCCCTTGTAATAGCACATTAGTTTCACCTGTTGGTAATAGCGAGTCTGCCTTAACTCGGAAATTGCCACTGGTAACGAATTGACCGTTAAGTTCGTAGAGAATTCGCTGATTTTGTTCGCGAATTTGAGCGTTACCATCTTTGAGCTTCACCGAAATCGGGGCTGAAGTTTTCTGTCCTACTGCTGGAGAGGGTACGAGTACAGCATTGGCGTTTTCAACCCCGATAGTGTCGATTTCGGTTTTAATTATGCCCCCTTCCCGGTCTTTAGCAGTCTCGATATTAATCCACTTGCCCTTAGCGTCTTGCTCTATGTAGGCATTGGAGTTGATTAAATTGACGTTTAGCTTCAGGATGCGTCTGAAGATCAGATGCCCAAGAGAAAATTGGACTTCGACGGCTTCAGCAGAGGCGTTGTCGGGATCGGTAGGAGTTGCTGGTATGGATGAGCGACCAAAGCGTAAACCAGTCAGAGAAAATCTTTCCAACCGCCCGACTTTAACCGGTCGCTTCAAGAGTTGGCTAATTTCAGTCTCAACTAGGGGTGCTAACTCTTCCTGTATCCACCAAACTGCCACCAAGGCCCCAGTTATAGTAACAATTCCCAATCCTATGCCGCTCAAAATTAGCGGCCGCCATCTGCGGCGGGAGGGACGGGGTTCTGGTTGATTGTCGATGTTAGGATTCGTCATGCTTGCAACAGAAGAGCTATAGCTAGGGAAGAAGGGGCTAGGGGCTAGGGGCTAGGGGCTAGGGGAAGAAGGGGCTAGGGACTACGATGCTCAGGGCTAGGGGAAGAAGGGGCTAGGGACTAGGGGCTAGGGGCTAGGGAAAGAAGAGAATAGCATTAAGGGTTTCAGGAAATCAGAACGTCCTAACGAGCTTGGCATTTGCTATGAGTGTCTTCACTCTGTTTACTTAAGATATAGACACTCCTTTACAAAGTCAGGTTCAGTCGAGGAACCTTGACCAAACTCAATCTAAACACAGACTAACGCCTTCAACAAACTCAACATAGGTATGATTTTTTTCAATAAAGACGCGATCGCTCTTTTCCGCTCTCCCCATCAATTATTGCCGATCGCCTTTAATATAAAAAACGGTGGTAACTGAGGATGTAAGAAACTTATGCGAGTGTTCGTCTTACTGTTTAATGCTCGAACGGAGAATGAGGGAATCCATACTATACAAATCGGCGATCGCAATAAGGTGCTGATGTTTGAGTCGGAAGACGACGCTGAGCGCTTTGGTGTGATGTTGGAGGCTCAGGATTTCCCTACGCCTGTGGTGGAATCGCTCGAAGATGAAGAGATCAAGGAGTTTTGCGATAGTGTTGATTATGACTGGGAGCTGATCCCGGCGGGGGCTCTGGCTATTCCACCCGAAAGTAATGTAGAACAGACTGACTGGCAGGAGGGAGAGAATAAGGATTCGGAAATGCCCATCAACGAACTTGACGCTATTCGTCGCCGGCTAGAAGGACTTTTATGAAGGAAGAAGGAAGAAGGAAGAAGGAAGAAGGAAGAAGGAAAATGCAGTAAATTATTCCCTTGTTCTCCTTCTTTCCCTAGCCCCTAGCCCCTAGCCCCTAGCCCCTAGCCCCTAGCCCTAGCCCCTCTCTTCCCCGCTACCCGTCTGCTTCCAAACACTTGCCCACAATCAGAAATGAAACATGAGGTTAATTGAAAGATGAAAAATTTGGATGAACGTGGGCATTTGTTGACGGAACAGGTGAATGCCAATAGTGAAAATTTAGACCAATTGACCTCTCTGGAGTTGGTCGATCTGTTTAATCGTGAGGATGCTCAAACTTTGGCGGCGATCGCATCTGCTCGTCAACCTTTGGCAATAGCAATTGATATCACCTCTGCGGCTTTGCGTCAAGGGGGGCGACTGTTTTATGTGGGTGCGGGAACTTCTGGGCGTTTGGGGGTTTTGGATGCGGCTGAATGTCCCCCCACTTTTTGTACGCCGCCGGAGTTGGTACAGGGGATTATTGCAGGGGGTGCGGGGGCTTTGGTGCGGAGCTCGGAGGATTTGGAGGATCGGGCCCATGACGGGGCGGAGGCGATCGCTCACCGTCATGTTACTGCTTTGGATGTGGTTGTGGGAATTACCGCTGGGGGGACAACGCCGTTTGTGACAGGTGCTTTACAAGCCGCCCGCCAACGCGGGGCTAAGACTATTTTTATGGCTTGCGTGCCTGCTGAACAAGTGGATGCTGAGGCTGATGTTGATATTCGCCTGTTGGTGGGCCCGGAGGTAGTGGCGGGTTCGACGCGGCTGAAGGCGGGTACTGTGACGAAAATGGCACTGAATATTCTTTCGACTGGGGTGATGGTGAAGTTGGGGAAGGTGTACGGAAATCGCATGGTTGATGTGGCGGTGACTAATAAGAAGTTGCGCGATCGCGCTGTGCGGATTTTGCAAGATTTGACGGATTTGAGCCGGGATGAGGCTGGTTTTTTATTGGAGAAAAGCAATAAGTCTGTGAAGTTGGCTTTGATGATGCACTGGACTGGTTTGGACAAGGAAGAGTGCGATCGGGTTTTGGCAGAATATCAGGGTAATTTACGGGCGGCTGTTGCGGGAATTGTTCTAACTAGGGGCTAGGGGCTAGGGGCTAGGGGCTAGGGAAGAAGGGGAAAAGAGGGGCTGGGGAAAAAGGGAAAAAAATGGCTAGAGACTAGGGAAAGAAGGGAATAGAATGTAGGGAGTTTCAGGAGCTTAGAGTGTCTTAAATGCCTTGGCGGTTGCCATAACGGTTAACTCTTAACCGTTAGGACAAATTCTTGTAGGCTGGGCGCTGCGATCGTCTGATGGGAGTAAGAGAAATATCGTCAAGCCGCAGCGATCGCCTTACTACTTTATCAATATGACTATCCATAGAATAGAGTATCTGATTCTTTCTTCGGTTATAAAACATAATGAAACCCTCAGAAATATAGCATCGGACTTTAGACTCTCTCAATTTGAGGTGGCTGTAGCAGCTACTCACTTATTTCAGAAAGGTTACATCAAGGCTATATTTCCAGATGAAGCTATATTTCCAGAGACAGATGAAAGAACTATTAAAGATATTACTTTAAACCGGTCTCAGATTCAGGCACACTTGGACGGAAAACTCAACGCTTATTACTACTTAACTCCTCAAGGGGGAGCCTTGTGGGAAACTGTATGTCATGCTGATTGGAATAAATATTTGAAAGGTTATTCAAATCCTGTTGACGATATGGACGAGTTCTTAGAATCAGCAATAATTTCACAAAATAAGGAGTTAATAGAAGAATGCCTGAGCATAACAGAACATTTGTTCAACTGCACTATCATTGACGGTACAGAAGTTTGGGAAGATATAGAATTTTGGAAACCAACGTACTGGAAAACTTTACCCAAAGCTTATAAAGTTACTTATAAGTATCAAAATTTTGAAAGTTGCATCGACTCAAACACACCTCAAGAATGTATCGAACAAGATCGACAAGCGAAGCGGTGGAACCCGGAAATGTTGGATTGGTATACAGAGCCAGAATTAGATACAAACCCATCAAAATTGTTTGGAGATGAAGAGCTAAACTCTTACGCAACATTAGCAGAAACTCCGAATCCAAAAGTCGAATACTTGATTCTTGAGTTTGCTGTAATATTCAACTACTACGGACTAAGAAATGTTGCGTCCTCAAAGGACTTATCTCATGCTGAAACAGCCCTTGCAGCGGATTCCTTGTTTCAGAGAGGGGACATTAAAGCAACGGTATTTGCTGATGAATATGACGAGTATCACACTGATGGAAATTCAGATGTTATCTTAACAATGGCCGGGATTCAAGATCACTTAGATGGGAGACTTCTAGCTTCCTACTATTTAACTCCTCAAGGTGGTGCTAGATGGGAAGCAATGGCTCATCCTGATTGGAATAAATTTTCCATTGTAAATTTTCTTGGGCAGTTTCCTTATGAAGAAGGATTTTTCGGTACTCAGCGAGAAATCATAGAGCAATTGCTGGCTTTAGAGCATTTGATTTTCATGTATGAACATATCCCAGGAACAGAAAATTGGAATGTCCTAGAACCTTGGGAAGCAACATATTGGAAGACTTTACCGAGAGGCTATTACGTTAGTTGTGAATTTCAGCCCAATGATTCGTGCTTAGATTACCAAAAAGAAGGAGCTTCCCTTGAGTTAGTTGAGGAATACAAGCAAGCATTGCAATGGTACGAAAACATGAAGAAATGGTATACAGATCCTTCTTTTGACTAGACTTTAAAGCTTTACTTAATTGATTGCTATCATAGATATTACTACTTAATCAAGAAATCACGAATCAATACCTCTTGAGTCCGCGTAGGCGGACTTGGTTTGTATAGCCGCGATTTCCAATCGCCAGGGTATATTAAAAAGTTCCTTTGAGCAGTGACTTGACGAATAAATCAATAAGAGTTATAATGGTTCTATAAAGCAGGCAAAGGCGGTAAGAACTATGTCTAAAACGCCAACAACAAAAGAGCAATTACTTAAGACAATGGCTCAGATCCAAAAATCCCAGAAAGCAGAGGTTTTTTGCGAACCTGTGATTGCCAAAATTCTAGGAACGCCGAAGAAATGGAAAGCGTTAAATAAGAGCGAACTGTGTCTGGTAATCGATGCTTGGAAGCAAATGTTATCAGCTTGTCCTCAAACGGCAAATTGGTTGCCACTAAGAATTAGCAGTCGGATTTTCTCACTGGCCGCCGATGGAGTGCGCTGGGTAGATTATTTCGGATTTGCTTCAAAGCAGGAAGCGGAAGCATTTTTAGAGAACATTATGCCTGACTGCAAATGGGCGGCGATTCGCCAAGGAGGTAAGCGAGTTAATGCTAGTTTTGAATGTAAGGTTTGGGGATTGAGTTCTGAAAAGTTTCAGTCTATTGTTGCTAATGAAAAAATGCTAAGCGGCCCACAAATGACGATTTTTTTGATGAGTTGGTCTACTTCTTCTCGCCAAGTTACAGATTTAGTTGTTAGTTGTTAATTGTTGATTGTTAGTTGTTGGTTGTTGGTTATTAGTTGGAATTACGCACGTCAAGGCCAGAAACACGAACAGAAACCGGGTTTCTTTGTAGATACCTAGTTAGTGAATAACGTTAATTTCTCATAGAAACCCGGTTTCTTTATACCTGGGTTTCTTTGTATATCTCTAGTTGAGAATGTTAATATTTCCTAGAAACCCGGTTTCTTTATACCATTAGCAAGTAGCAAGTAGCAATTAGCAATTAGCAATTACCAATTAGCAATTACCAATTACCAATTACCAATTAGCAATTACCAATTACCCTCCAAGAGGTGTTTGTTTAGGAGGTCTGGGAAAAGGGGATTTAAGGGGACTAAGAATTTTATTAAGTTCCCGCAATTGTTCAGCAGTTCCCATGCAAATCAGCATATCTCCACCTGCAATGGTGGTGTCGGCGGTGGGGCCTGCGATTAATGTGCCGTCATCGCGGCGAATTGCTAATACTAATGCTCCTGATTGCGATCGCAGTTTAGCATCTCTGAGGGTTTGCCCCGAATAGGGGCAACTGTCGGGATCGACCAGAAATTCTTCCATGTAAAAAGAGCGATCGGTTCCCGTCAAAATTCCATCCACAAAGTCCATTACTTGAGGGCGTAAAGCAGCAGCGGCCATCCTTTTGCCGCCCGTGATGTAAGGTGAAATCACGGCATCTGCACCACCCCGCTGTAACTTTTGCACTGCTTCTTCTGTTGTCGCCCGCGCGATCGCGCGTACATTCGGGTTGAGGGTTTTTGCGGATAAAACTGCATAAAGATTTTCGGCATCCGAGGGTAATGCCGATACGATACAAACTCCCCGTTTAATTCCTACATTTAACAGGGTATCGTCAAGAGTCGCGTCCCCTTGAATCGCTTTATAGCCTGACAAGAGGGCATCTTGGATGGAATTTGGGTCAGAGTCTACGACGACAAAAGGGATGCCTTCTGCTTTGAACTCTAAGGCAATTTGGCGGCCCATGCGCCCAAAACCGCAGAGAATGTAATGTCCAACTAATGAATCTACCAAGCGCCGTTGTTGCCTCAGCCTAGCTCCTTCTTGAAAGTAACCTTGAATTAGGGCTTCTGTAAAGCGGTTGACGATGTAACCGATGGTGACAACACCCATTAAAATTAGGTAGATGGTGAACATCCGCCCGCGCGAACCAAGGGGGTGAATTTCGCCATAACCTACGGTGGCTAGAGTAAATACTGTCATGTAAGCGGCATCGAGGGGCGGCCACCCTTCAATCAGGCTATACCAAAGCGTGCCGATGCAGAAAATGCCGCCAAGGGCGATCGCACCGCCAACTAATTCTTTTTGCAGACGTTGGTATTTTTGCTCTAGCGTGGAGTACACCGATTTAGTTGATTATTTTAGGATTTACGCAGAAGATATCCCCCAACTCTTAAAAAGCACAAGGGGGCTTTTGATATCCCCCCTTTTTTATAGCAGTTAATGAACTAACTCAGGAATTGATTTTTGAGCAGTTTGGCTTTCCAAACTTGGATTTTTCTTAAATCCGCTGAGAATAGTTTCCAACATCGGCTGTATTTTGGCTATTTGTTCCGCCCGAATAATTAAATCCCACAGAGGCTCAAATTTTTTCCAACCGCCTGCATAAAGTAAATGCCGCATTCGATGATTCCAAGTATTTTTAGTGGCAACTCCTTGAAAAATCGAACTCCACCGATAGAAATCTCGATAGGCCCGCCAGTAACCAGATTCTAAAACTTCTGGGGTCATTTTCTTAGGTTTAAATACAACATTGCGAGTATCGTACAAATCCCAATTGTGATGATCGATCCGCTTTTCAGCATCCATTCGCTGATATAAGTCTGTACCGGGGTATGGCGTTAAAATGTGAAATGTGGCAGTTTCTATCCCATTATTTACCGCCCATTCTACAGTAGTATCAAACACAGTTTCATCATCTTCGTCCATGCCGAAAACAAAACTGCCATTAATCATCACACCCATATCATGTAAACGCCGGATTGCAGCACTATAATCCCGATTTAAGTTATGATATTTGTGCTGTTCTCTTAGATTGACAGAATTAAGAGTTTCAAAACCGACAAATAAACTTCGCAAGCCACTTTCTACAGCTTTCTCTAACAAGTCTGGCTGCAAAATTGCATGGACTGTTCCCGCAGCTTGCCACACTCGCCCCATCCCTTTTAAACCATCGAATAAGGCACTGGCAAAACGGACATCTCCAAACAAGTGATCGTCAAGAAAAAATAGGTGTTTTCCTGGCAATCTTTCAATTTCAGCTAAGGCATGATCCACTGTTTGAGTGTAGAAAGATTTGCCACCTTTGAAGAAGGATTCTTTGTAGCAAAAATCGCAGTGATGGGGACAACCACGCGATACAACGATGGAATTGGGGACTAAATATAGTTGCCTTTTGATTAAATCGCGGCGGATTGGGGGGACTCCAATTAAAGTGCGATTTCTAGAGGCATAAACTTTTTCTGGTTTGCCTAAATGCCAATCTTTAAGAAACTGCGGCCAAGTATCTTTGCCAGGGCCGAGAAATATGGTGTCAGCATGGGCGGCGGCTTCTTCTGGGAGGGAGGTGACATGGAGGCCGCCGAGGGCGATATAAGCACCTTTTTGGCGATAGTAATCGGCTAATTCGTAGGCGCGGTAAGCAGAGGTAATGTAGACTTGAATTACTACTAAGTCTGGTTCGTCATCTAGGTTTAAAGGTTCAACGTGCTCGTCTTGGAGTTCGATTTTGTCATCTTCACTGAAAAAGCTGGCAATTGTGGCTAATCCCAAGGGTGGAAATAGGGAATATTTAATTGGTCGCCAGTGGGGGCTGAGGGCTTCAGTGAGGGCTGGCAAAATCATTTTCACTTTCATTTGTTAGCTCCTTTGATGACGATAATTGAATTAAGTTGTGGCTTTAGCTAATGATAGCTGATGGTTAGAGGAAACGCAGGAATCGCAGGGGATTTTAACAATTATTTAAGATAGCGATTTTAGGATTAAATAAAACTTTATTTTGTCATGGATGTTGTTCCAGTTCCGCAAACTAATTTACCATTTTCAAGTCTGGGAGGTAGGGGTGTAATTATACCGGGCTTGTCAGTGCTACACAGGATGGATATTGTTGTTATTACATTCTCCTGATAGGGCTTGGTTGATATTAAAAAAGCACCCCCAATATAATTCTTAAGCTCCCGTTTTTTGGAGATTCCATAATTAAAAGCAGCCTTCTTAGTTGCACGAACTGAATACTTGTAATTTGTGGTCTCCGTTTTAATGCCAAGTCCTAAAGCATCAACAGAAGAGGCAAAAGCACTTTTTTCTGCAAAATGTGCTTGCTGCGCTCGGTTCATTGAGCCAACATACTGTTTTGCTTCCGAGGAGGGACTTTTGTTAGAACGACAAGCAAAAAATAATGGGTAAGCGATCGCGCCAATTGCCCCAATCAACATTAAAAGTAAAAAGCATCCGCACCCTGCATTAGTTGATTCTGAGTTTCTAGTCATAGTTTTATCTCCTTAAATTGATGATTTGATTAATTTAATTGAATAGTGTTTGCTACAGAGTTCTATTTCTGAAAGCTAAGGGGATATGCAAGATGATCTCGCTATGATGAATATGCGATCGCTTTTCTACACCAGATCCATATCTTGTAGTAAAATCAGCTACGATGAGATATATGTAATATATGTATCAAAATTGGAACCCAAGCGATCCATTACCTAATGCCAAAGAAGCTGAAATTGACCCTCGTAAGTTTGAAGAATACTCAATGAAGCCGGATCACCCCTCCAATCAAGGCAAATGGAGAGGTTTTGTCTTGCTTGGATATAATGTAGAAAATCCACAAAGCCGTAAGGTGGCAGCAGAAGATGTAATTAACCAATTGCGTATTGGTCTTGAATCCGCACCAGCGACTCAGACTCGAATGAGTCCGCACGGTATTCGGTTTGAGGTACGAGTGAGGATTCAAGGGCCAAATAAAGTAGAAGGAAACCTTTTTACTAGCTGGCAAATAGATCGTGGTAGAGATATCCCAAAGCTAATCACAAATTGGGTTGAAGTTTACATTTAATAGGAGTAAAACAATGAAAGCAAAAATCTATGACCAAATTCAAACATTAATTGAAATTCCTGATGAATCTTCTGACTTTCTCATTCCAAAAGGAACGGTAGGGGGCATAGTCGAATGTTATGAAGATCCAGAAGTTTACGCGGTAGACCTTGCCATTCCTAATGAAAAGTTTGTAGGAGGTTTTGCCTACATAAATATTATTCTTGAGCCTGAACAATTTGAGGTAATTATTCACCTGCCCGCAGAAGTAGAGGCGCGAATGAAAATATTATCGTTAATTCCGACCAGATTGAAAGTGTAAATACTGTGGACAAGTTTAGAATTAAAGCGATCGCATCTTTCCTAATAACACGATCGCCTTAACTTCAACTAATCCCTAAACTCGCGCCTTTTGTACCTCTTTGCGCTCAAGGGATGTCGCCTGAATCGCCTTACTGCCTATGTAAAAATCGCGTAATTCCACTCTCGTAAACTTAACGCCCCAAGGGTCAGTTGTTGTATCTAACTCTTCCACTAAAGCATTATTGATCTCATTACGAGCCGTGTAAAGTTCCTCCACAGCTAATTTCGCAATGTGCGTCCGAATTGAAAGAATCAACATATTTAGCATTGCTTCTTTAAGATTTTGCACCTTATAGGAAGCTTTTTCTAAGTCAATTATTCGCCAATAGACAATAAATTCAACAGTGACGGAAACTCGATCTTTGGTCGTGCATTGTTGCGGTTGTAGGTTTAAAATTTGTTCGCGAAGGGTTTCTTTATAAGCGACTTGCTCAATAAAGGGAATCAAAAATGTCAAACCTGGATCGAGTTTCTTACCATCATATTTTCCAAAAATTTCAACTAAAGCTTCATCACCTTGGCGGACAATCTTGACACTGCTAGTTAAGGATACACCGGTGATAGCAAATAACACCATCAAAAAATACTGATACATGATGAATCTCCTGGTAAATTGTAAGGTAGACGTGAAATGAATTGAGTTTTCTGTAAACTGTTAATTGCTGATGTGAATGAATTTTTCTGGTACAACAATCAGCGTGTTACCTTCCCGTCGCAAAACATAAACTTTTTGGCGGGGTGCAATTGTTCCTTGAGAATCTTCATTCCGGGCTTTCCAAGAAGCACCTTCATAAATCACCATTCCGGTTTCTCCTGCCAAAATTTCTGAGATTGTTGTGGCTTCGGTTGCTTCGGGAATGACAAATTTTTTGCGAATAATAAAGACTGGTCTAACCCAGACAGTTAGGGGAAGAGCTATGCCCATCCAATACATAATCTGCCAGTCAAAATCTTCATACATTACGTCCACCCAACTAAACTGAAATGCTATCGATCCTCTCCATAAAATAAAGGCTTCAATTAGAGCGGAAGATCCCATCATTAGCACATAAAACCTGTGTTTTTGTGGCTGTGTTTTGACGATCAATAGCTCAATTAGAGCCAGTGTCACTCCGATAAGTAACCACAAGATGGGCGGCGTGATTGTGAATACTGGTTGATTAGTTGCTGCTGCTAGCGACCAGATTAAAGTAGAGTACACAATGCTTCACCTCCTATTAACTGCTCAACTTTCTCTGTTATTTCCTATCAAATCCGTCTGATAGCTGAGTTCGTGACTGAGTTGTTTGAGAATTCATTGACTTTTCATCGACTTTAGGGATAATTGATATTTAAGATGGTTGCAGTGTCTTGACCGTAAATAACCAATGCCACGATCGCTAAGGGTGCGACAACAGTGCATTTCCGCAGTTAAATCTGCCCTTCTCAGAAATGGCTTTCCTAGCCAGAAAATTCTTGCTGAGGACTTAGGGATAGCCCAGTCTACTGTCAGTAATTTTTTGAATGGTAAACCTGTAGATTATGCCAATTTTGCGGAAATTTGCCGGGTTTTGGCGCAGGAATGGCGCAATATTGCTGATTTAGAGGATAATTCTCAGCCAGAGGAGACGCGGCGAAAAAAGGCAAAAGTTGCGATCGCGCATTCTGCGGACAACAACAGCCTTGCTCAGCAGTTGCAATCAGCATTGATCGCAGCGGGTCATGAAGTGTTTTTAACTAGCAAAAACGCCGATCTAGAGTCCTATTTAAAGCTTTCTGATTACTTGCTGTTGCTGCTTTCGGAAGAATCTGCGATCGGTGAAATGATGTTAGCACAGGTACAGCTAGTTCTGGAATTGCATCATTTAACTCCCCAAAAACCAGCAATTTTACCGATTTGTGTTGACTTTTACCCCAATGGGCGATCGCTGGATTTGTTAAGTTATTTAGAAGGGATTCAGCCTTGGAAGTGGCGCTGCGCGGACGATAGCTCAAAGTTAGCCTCGGAAATAGCGATCGCGATCGCACAGGGTCGAACTTCTCTAAGTGCTGACCATGAATTAGCCGTAAATAGGAGTTTTTTAGCAAAGCCTAACTTAGCCGTTACGCCTAATAAAAAATTACCTTGCTTGCAACCATTATCAATATTAATACCAGAATTACCAGCAGGACAGGTAGCACTAAATTCTAGCTTTTATATCGATCGTTATCCGATTGAATTGCGCTGTTATGAAACTATTAGCCAGCCAGGAGCATTAATCCGCATCAAAGCACCTAGACAAATGGGTAAAACTTCTTTAATGTCAAGGATTTTATATCAAGCGGAGCAAGAAGGTTCTCGGACGTTTTCTCTAAGTTTTCAGTTAGCTAATAAGAGAATTTTCGCAAATTCAAATACATTTTTGCAATGGTTTTGTGGTTGTCTTAGTCAAGAGTTAGGTCTGCTAGATCGGTTAGTTAAGCACTGGCAATTAGCAGATATTATTGGTAGCAACCAGTGCTGCAAAGCCTACTTTGAACAGTGTTTACTTGCAGAAACATCAACACCTCTAACTTTAGGTTTAGATGAAGTCGATCGCGTTTTTGAATTTCCCGAAATTGCTGATGATTTCTTTGGATTACTGCGAGCTTTACACGAAGAAGCAAAGCGGCGCGATATCTGGAAAAATTTTCGGTTGGTAGTAGTGCATTCAACGGAAGTTTACATTCCTTTAGATGTGAATAAATCTCCATTTAATGTCGGTTTGCCGATTGAATTGCCAGAGTTTGATTCGCAGCAAGTGCAAGAATTGACGAGGAGGCATGGTTTAGATTGGAATAAATTTGAAGTTGAAAAATTGATGAGTTTAGTAGGAGGTCATCCTTATTTATTGCGTCTAGCAATGTATTATATTGCCCGTCAAGATGTGACTTTAGAGAAGTTGGTGAAAGATGCCCCAAGCGAGTCGGGAATTTATAGCGATCATCTGCGGCGGCATTTGTGGAATTTAAATAAATATTCGGAATTGTTGGAGGGAATGAGAGCCGTTGTAACGGCTGCTAGTGCAGTACGATTGCGCTCAGATTTAGCTTTTAAATTAAATAGTATGGGATTGGTAAAAATTGATGGTAATGATTGTAGTCCCAGGTGTAAGTTATATCAAGAATATTTTCGCGATCGCTTAACTTAAAAACGATCGTAATCGAGGTGAGTTCGAGAAAACAACAGGTTTCTTTGGTTGGGTGCGTAAGTCCCGTTAGAGTAAGTATCCGCTCCGTCATTATTGGGTCATAAAAATATCTATCAATTGAAAGGTGTTCTTTTTTTGCTGACTAGCTATCTTTAAGATAAGCAGCCAAATTCTTAGCAAACTGCAACGGTTGCTAAGTTGGCTAAAAGTACAATTAGAGTGAATTGACTCCATGCACACTACCATAGATATATTCCGAAAAGCTGACTCCCAGACTCTCTCAAAAACACCCATTCAAGCTGTAAATTATGAAGAAGCTGAGCAGCAATTCGTCAACTTGCTCGATACAGAGGATCTAGATGAGAAAGTAATAGCGCAACCTTCACTAGCTAGCAACTTTGAAAGCGCGATCGCGCAGGCAATCCAAGCTGCTTACAAACAACCATCCGGCGACGATCGCGCTCACCGCTTCCTGATGCGATCGCTTTACCGCATCAACAGACTTAAATTTTTTTGGTACGACGACTTGCGCCACTACACCAACGAGCGATCGCACTACTTAAGGCAAGTGCGCGATCGCATCGAATCACCTTGGCAAGAATGGGAACTCGCCCAAATTGCCGTACCTGCACTGCAAGCATTGCCCGATATCAAGCAAGCACTCAGCGATCGCTGCGCCGCTGATGTCAACCCACCCTTATCGGCAAGCGATCGCTACCTACGCGAACAAATGAGCGAAGCTGGATATCGCCACCTACTCGCGATCGCCTCCTTCGACGGCCTAGTAGAAGCCAGCCGCCTCTCCCGCATCCTCGGCGGCGCAGGTAACGAAGTCCAATCAACCCTCACCCGCGTACTCATCGAAGAATATGGCGGCGGCCGCTTCCCTCGCAAACACTCCACCTACTTCGCCCAAATGCTCTCCGAATTGGGGATGCACACAGAACCAGAAGCCTATTTTGACCTAGTACCCTGGGAAGTCCTCGCCAGCATCAACCACAACTTCCTACTCACAGAACGCAAGCGCTACTTCCTGCGCTACAGCGGCGGTCTTACCTACTTCGAGGTAGCCGGGCCCGCCGCCTACAGAAATTATCTCGCCGCCGCCCAGCGTTTGCAACTCTCAGACGGCGCAATGGGTTACTGGGAACTACACATCAGAGAAGATGAACGTCACGGTCGCTGGATGTTAGATGATGTCGCTTTACCGCTAGCCGAAAAATACCCCCAAGACGCTTGGGAACTCGTGCTTGGATACGACCAAGAAAAACTTCAGGGCGATCGCGCAGGTGCAGCCGTAGTGCGATCGATCCAGCAAGCCGAGCGTTAATAATTTTTAGAGGGTAATTACACCAAATCGGCATAATTACCCTCTTTCTCTCAACCCGCACAAGTCTTCACGTCTTCACTGATTCAATTGCTCCTTTAATTCAGCAAACACTTAGAGACAAGTCATCAACTGAATTAACTCCTTCGACAAATCAGTACCGAATTTATGCTGCTTCCTAAACAAAACACCCGCCAGTAGATAGATGTTAGGAGAATAAAAAGCCATTTCCTTCTCTCGCAAAGCAGCGATCGTATTTCTCACCTTCAATTCCGAACTGTAATAGCCAAAACTCATCGGTGAAACCATAAAATTAGCAACATTGTAGCCTTCCTCTAAAGCATACTCAATCAACCCCACTGGATGAGAGTAGCTAGAAACCATCAACAACACATTTTCATAGCCTAGAGATAAAAGCTGCCTCGCAATTCTAGAGCCATCTCTACCTCCATGTAGTAGAGGTTGATAAATCTTATCATCTTCAGCCGGAAGATAAGGCGGGTTTGAGATTAAATAACCGCCTTTAGGTAGATCCGAAGTAAAAAAACTAGAATTGTGGATGATATACTTATCGCTGAGTTCATATTCTTGAATTTGGGCGCGAGCAATATTCGCCGCTAGATAATTCAATTCAAATCCATGTATTGTCCCCTCAAAGCTCGTTGTCAATAAAGACTTAATAACTGGACTACCATCTCCCGCTCCAAATTCAACCACAACCTCATCATTCTCAGGATAATCATTAAATACTAAGCTTTCTAAACATTGTGAATAAAAATTCGATTCTTCTGGGCAGTAAAAAACTCGTTTTAAAGCTTGAGATGAACTGAGCATATAACCTTAGTACCTTAATTAACTGTAACTAAATTAACAGTTATAAAACCAGTAATTCCTCTATCGTGAGAGTTATTTCTTCATTTTGTTGGAAGATCATTGAGGATATCCCTAACTTCCCCACTAGCTACATACAGCACTTTCCAGGTTTATGAAGTACACCCCAGAAACCAGGTTTCTTCTCTGATTCCTGCCAGAAATCGGTTTTTGCATAAGAAACCCGGTTTCTATATACTTCACTTACCTGGAAAGTGCTGTATAGCAACCTTCTTAGTAGTTAAAACGTTCTGAGTCCCACCAAAC
Source organism: Kamptonema formosum PCC 6407 (assembly GCF_000332155.1). Lineage (GTDB taxonomy): Bacteria > Cyanobacteriota > Cyanobacteriia > Cyanobacteriales > Microcoleaceae > Kamptonema > Kamptonema formosum. The sequence continues at coordinate 434,692 of NZ_KB235903.1, forward strand.
TCCCTGATTCTATTCCCTTCCTTCCCCGCTTCCCCTTCTTCCCCTTCTTCCCTTTCTTCCCCTAGTCCCTAGCCCCTAGCCCCTAGCCCCTATTTAATTAGTTACCGCCAGACTGTACCGATTTACGAGTCTGGTTGGGTTCATCTGGCTTGTGCTGCCAACTGCCATCATCACCTTTAATGTATTCGCTATTTACACTGTTCCAAGCCACGCGAGTTGCAGCTTCTTCGCTCATCCCATCTTCACTAGCACTCTTAAAAGCAGCCTGAAAAATTTGCTGAGCTCCTTGGGGTAATTCTCTAGCTTCTGAAGGTAAAGAATCGAGTTGTTGTTCTGGCATATAAAGTCTCCTATTATTCAAGCTATAAAATAGCTTAAAAGCCTGCGGTATAACCTTCCTCTTTCTGAATGAATATTCTTGGGGATCGCACCCTATTTCTCAGAGTTGATTTCCTAGTAAAGTCTTAAGTAAAGACCAATACAAATTTACGAGAAAGCTCCATTTTTAAGAATAATGTGGCGATCGCTATCTAAAGCAATCTTCCCTTCCTGCAATAACTTATTAAGTTCTCGCGTAATCGTCACCCTCGTAGTGCAACAAGCCGCCGCCAGTTCCTCATGAGTCAGTCGCACGCTCAGGCGAGTTTCCCCCGCCTCTAGTTGACCGATTTCCTGTTTCAACAGCAACAGCAAGCGAGATAAACGATCTTTAACGCGCCGCTGTCCAGCAATTGCTAAGAGAATTTCTGTTTGCCGCAACCGCTGGTTAATTTTAGGTAAAAGTGTCTCCGCTAGCCGGGGCGATATCCCCAGCTCAGCGATCGCAATACACACTAATTGCACCTCTGAAAGCGCGGTCGCTTGATATACTTGTAGCGATGTCATGCTAGAGCCAAAGGGCGTGGAATGGCCAGCAAATCCCACAATCACCTCTTCCCCATTGTCAGCAAGGGTACTTAATTTCACCAATCCCTCACAGACTAGCCAAATGGTTTGGGGAATCAGCGGAATCATCTCGCCTCTAGCATAAGTATGCACGGGGCGATCGTCTATGGGATCGTAATCATTATTTTCTAAAGCAGCTTCCGCCCGCTTACGCTCAGTGATGTCGCGCACGCAGACACGCAGACCCACCACTTGGCCTTCGCAGTTACGAACCGATCCCAGGGTGAGAGCAGCATCAAAAACTTCGCCGTTGCGGGGTTGCAGGCGGATGCCCCACTCCAACACGCGATCGCGCCCTTTGAGCAAATTTAGCTCCCGACGAAAGTGAAGGCGCTCCGCTTCCGGGACGAAAACCGCCAGGGGTTTCCCGATTAGGTAGTGCTGGGGAATATTTAACAGCACAGTCGCCGCGCGGTTAGCTTCCTGGATTATCCCTTCTGTATCAGTCACTAAGTAAGCGTCGGGAGCAAACTCGAACAGATCTAGGTAGCGCTGGCGTTCTGCTTCCAGTAGCGTCTTTGAGTCTATTAGTTCCTCATTCTGCTGGAGTAATTCTACTGCTGCCAGTTGCAATTTTTCCGAGGCCGTACCTAGTTCTTTGAAAACTCCAGGCAGCATTTGTGGCATCTGCACAGAAGGTGCGGAAGCACCTTGATAGAGCTCACTCAAACGTCCGTACATTGTCTCTATCTGCCGGACAAATAAATCTAAATTCATGTCACTCCTCATACCCTGCATGTTAATAATCTAAAACTACAAAATTTATAGTTGTGAACTCGTAGCTAATTGAAAAATTGATAGAAACAATAGTCTGTAGCCACAAATACACACATCTTTCATATTTGGTCATTCCTTTTGACAGATATTAGTTTTTCACTAATATTGATATGATTTTGCTGGTTATTATCTCCCACCTATTTCCTCCTAAATACTAATGACAAAAGCAAAAATGCAGCCGCTCTGATGAGCATCGCGAAGATATCGAATATCCCTGTGTTTTTTAATTAATTTTTTGTTTGAGCATACAACAGGTAAATTGCTATGATGTCGCAAAAAATAGAAGCCTTAAGTTTGGAAAATTCCGCCACTAAAATTCTATGCTTTTACACTAATGGAACTAGGTTTATTCAAATTATTAGGATGGCGGATATGGCAGAACCAAGCTTAGAGCGCGTTGTTTTCCCCGGACAGCGGCTTTTGTTTGAAGCCTTGCCAGAGGCTTTCATCGAAATTTCTACTGCCAACCTCACTGCTACAACTATCACCCAAAAAATTCAGTGTGCTGCCATTCAGGTTGATGAAGGATTAAATGTTTGCCTAGAAAATATGCCCTCCAATCGAATAGAAAAAGTTCCCAGTTCATAGCGAGATAAGGGCAGCTATGAACTGTTGAATTTAACTTTTAACCATCACGGTCAGTGGCAAGAGAATGAGAATATTATCATCAAATTAAACTTATATCTTTGACTTTACCTCTATCTTGAGAAGGAATAAGCTAATCTTAAGAGATGAGATAAGGGGATCTAATTGTTTTATATTATTCGCTGAAGATATAACTGGATTTTAAGCTTTTGCGGAATAAAATAGTGAAAACTTAACTTAAGAGTTTAAGAGCAGGCGCGAGTTAACTGGCATTCGCGTAATTTCACGACAAAATGAATAGAAGACTCAACATTATGCAAGACCTATTTTATTAAAATACTCCTCAAGATGATTGGCGAACCTAGAGCGTAAGTCATAGGCTAAGACTATTAAGTTGACTCTGTGGTTTTTGAAGATAAAAGCGATCGCAGGACTTTACAAAAGCAAAGCAACCATGACCATGAAATCTTTTAGTTTGTACAAATTTGTTTTGGCTGGTGCTTGCACTCTGAGTTTAGCAAGCGTATCCTTCGCTCTGCCTGCTTCTGCCCAATCTGGAGCTGGCGGCACAGGTACAGGTACAGGCGCAACTGGCGGCACAGGTACAGGTACAGGCGCAACTGGCGGTACAGGTACAGGTACAGGCGCAACTGGCGGTACAGGAACCACTGGCAACGGCACAGGTGGAGGTACTGGCACTACCACCAATCCCGGCACTACTGGTACAGGCACGGACACCACTGGTACAGGCACTACTGGTACAGGCACCACTGGTACAGGCACCACTGGTACAGGCACCACTGGTACAGGCACCACTGGTACAGGTACTACTGGCACAGGCACTACTGGCACAGGCACTACTGGCACAGGCACGGGTACTAATGGCACAGGCACGGGTACTACTGGCACAGGCACGGGTACTACTGGCACAGGTACGGGTACTAATGGCACGGGTACAGGTACTACTGGCGGCAGCTCTGGTTTAGGCACGGGTACAGGCACAGGCACAGGCACAGGCACGGGTACGGGTATTAATGGCACGGGTACGGGTACAGGTACAGGTACTACTGGCGGCAGCTCTGGTTTAGGCACAGGCACGGGTACGGGTACTAATGGCACGGGTACAGGTACTACTGGCGGTAGCTCTGGTTTAGGCACAGGCACAGGCACGGGTACTAATGGCACGGGTACAGGTACTACTGGCGGCAGCTCTGGTTTAGGTACGGGTACGGGTACGGGTACTAATGGCACCGGCACAGGCACGGGTACTACTGGCGGTAGCTCTGGTTTGGGTACAGGTACGGGTACTACAGGCACAGGCACAGGTACAACTGGCGGCGCTAGGGGTGCAGCGACAGGTGGCACGACTAGCGGCACAGCAGTAAAAACTGGGGGTACTACTTCCGGCACTACCACGACTGAGAGTACCACTACCACTACTACAACCCCCAGTGGCGGTACGACTGGTGGCACGAGTACAACTGGTGGCACGACTACCAACACTACTGCAACACCCTACGGCGCTACAGCCGATCGGAGTTTAACGCGCGATCGCCATAATAATTTGGGATGGGTGGGTGTATTAGGTTTATTTGGTTTGGTTAATCTGTTTCGCAAATCTCGTCACACTGTGATTCAGCGCTAATTATCGGCAGAGTGTACTTAGTGCGAGCGAGAAAGACTGCGATCGCAATTTTGTGGAAAATTTAAAGCTTGAGAAGACGATAAATGTACTACACCGCACAAATTTGTTGAAAAAGTTAGCTAGCTTTGTAGGAATTGCTGGTTTTGCTTCCTTGCTCAGCACTCCCGGATTGGTACAAATTAATTCCCGTGCTAATATTGCCAACCCATCTTTTAGGGGCATTGAATTACAGTGTTCGCGGTTCCTGGTTCATCATTTTTTGATGAGCGGGAACTGCGAACGATTTTTGTTTGTACGGTAGGTAAGATTTATGGATTTTACTAAGAGAAGAGGCATCGCGTTTGAGTTTCCATAAGTTACCCAGCAATTTGAGTAATTTTTTAGTTTTTGATGAGTGGCCGCGATCGATGCTCAGCAGTGCAAATATTATAGGGAGAGAGTTCGCTTTTGTAGGGATTAGTCGAAAAGAAATGGGTTAGAAATCAATAACTATAGCCGCCAACCTATTGCCACCGAAAAATCAGTATCTTCAATCATCGCCTCATCAAAATTAGCATTAGTTAGATCGGCTCCTTTAAAAGAGGTTTTGCTCAAACTTTCAACTTCAGCGACGGTCTGAAAAAACACGATCGTAGCTAACCCCAAAATTATTCCAGATGCTAAAAATAATAAGATTCCCTTGAGACTATCTCCGCCCAAAAATGCGATAATACCGTTACAACCGATAACAGCCGCAGCACCAGCGATCGCACCCGCCACAATCCCTGCTTCAACTTTAGTAATCGCGATCGCAACCGCCCCTGTAGCAGTAAGAGCAGCAGATCCCGCTTCAGCACCCGCCACAAATCCCACAAAAGCACCTGCAATTGTAACTGCGATCGCCACACCACCAGCACGAGCAATCAGAGTACCTACTCGCCTGCGGCTTTCTCCACACCTGGCCGCCTGAAAATTGGCTCCCCTTAAAATCGCCTCCGTGAAATTACAGCCGCGAATGTCGGAACCGCTAAAATCTGCACCCGCGAGATCGAGACCTTTAAAAGAGCGGTTTCGCAAGTCTTGATTAGAAAAATTGAGATTGCGGGCTTGAGTCATAGCGATCGCAGAAAGAGGATGGGGAAGATGGGGGAGCGGGGGAGCAGAGGAGCAGAGGAGCAGAGGAGCGGGGGAGCAGAGGAGCAGGGGAGAAATTTTCGATTAGCAATTAGCAATTAGCAATTAGCAATTAGCAATTAGCAATTAGCAAATTAGCCATTAGCCATTAGCAGTATTGCTGAACCCCTTGATTATATTCCCTTCTTCCCCTAGTCCCTAGCCCCTAGCCCCTAGCCCCTAGTTAATGGTGCGATCGCATACCTTAACTACACCCCAAAAAGGTAATATGCTAGTCTGACCCACCTCAATCACACAGTCCGATGGCAGAAACCTTATTCTTCAATGCCCTCCGCGCCGCCATTGACGAAGAAATGGCCCGCGACTCCGCCGTATTCGTACTCGGCGAAGACGTAGGACACTATGGCGGTTCCTACAAAGTGACCAAAGACCTCTACAAAAAATATGGCGATCTGAGGGTACTCGATACCCCCATCGCTGAAAATAGCTTTACAGGCATGGCTGTAGGCGCGGCAATGACGGGACTGCGACCAATCATCGAAGGCATGAACATGGGCTTTTTGCTGCTAGCCTTTAACCAAATTGCCAATAATGCCGGAATGCTACGCTATACTTCCGGCGGTAACTTTAAAATGCCGATGGTAATTCGCGGGCCAGGGGGGGTGGGAAGGCAACTCGGCGCTGAGCACTCCCAGCGTTTAGAAGCTTATTTCCAAGCAGTACCAGGTCTAAAAATCGTCGCCGCCTCTACGGCTTATAATGCTAAAGGGTTGCTAAAGTCTGCTATCCGCGACGATAACCCCGTACTCTTCTTCGAGCACGTTCTCCTCTACAACTTGAAAGAAGACTTGCCAGAGGAAGAATACCTAGTCCCGCTAGATAAAGCAGAAATTGTGCGAACTGGCAAGGATGTTACTATCCTGACTTATTCGCGGATGCGGCATCACGTCATGCAAGCAGTGCCGACACTGGTCAAAGAAGGTTACGATCCAGAAGTGATCGATTTAATTTCCCTTAAACCCCTGGATATGGAAACTATCGGGGCTTCAGTTCGCAAAACTCACAAGGTAATTATTGTTGAGGAGTGCATGAAAACTGGTGGGATAGGTGCGGAATTAATTGCTTCGATTAGCGATCGCCTATTTGATGAACTGGATGCTCCTGTATTACGCCTGTCTTCCCAAGATATTCCCACACCTTACAATGGTACATTGGAAAGACTAACGATCGTCCAGCCGCCCCAAATTGTCGAGGCAGTCCAAAAAATGGTCGCTCTGCGAGTTTAAGGTTCAAAAGGCATTGTTAATTGTTAACGGTTAACGGTTAACGGTTAACGGTTAACTGTTAACTGTAAAAGCTCGGCAATTAGCGATTAGCAATTAGCAATTAGCAATTAGCGATTAGCAATTAGCAATTAGCAATTAGCAATTAGCAATTAGCAATTAGCAATTAGCAATTAGCAATTAGCAATTAGCAATGCCCTAAGACAATCACAAAATAACGATATAATAATCATTTGTTGATCCGGGTTACGTTATGCAAAAACAGCGTTCATTATTAGCTCTAATCTTAGTTTTAGTTCTGGCAGCAATTACTGTAGTGGTAAAAGTTCCGCCAAGGCTTGGATTAGATTTACAAGGAGGGTCGCAACTTACAATTCAGGTGAAAACGACCCCGGAAATCCCTAAAATTGAGCAGCAAATGTTAGAGGATGTGCAGCGGATTGTCGAAAATCGCGTTAATGGTTTAGGGGTATCCGAAGCCGTTGTACAAACAGTAGGAGAAGACCAAATTCTCGTACAGCTACCAGGAGTCAGCGACCCCCAACAAGCTGAGCGGGTTTTGGGCGGGACTGCACAGTTAGATTTTCGGGAACAGTTGCCTGGAACTGAAGCACAGTTAGGAATTGAGAGGCAAGTGCAGGCAGAATTGTTAGCGAAGCAGGTAGAGTTAAAAAATAGTGGGAATCAAGCTGCAATCGAAGAAAATCAGGCAGCTTTGAAGAGGAGTAATGAGGCAATTGCCCAACTCTATAAAGTTACTGGACTCAATGGGAAAAACCTCAAAGATGCCCAAGCTGAACCGACACAGGGCGGTAACAATTGGAAAGTAGTTCTCCGCTTCGATCCACCCGGTGGAGAACTATTTGCTCAAATGACTAAAAATCTGGCGGGTACGGGACGAACTCTTGGTATTTATTTAGACGAAAACCTGCTTAGTTCTCCTACTGTGGGAGTTCAATTTGCAGAGAGTGGCATCACCGGTGGCAATGTAGAAATTACAGGCAGCTTTACAGTTCAAGAAGCTAACGATTTAGCAGTACAATTACGCGGCGGTGCTTTACCAGTTCCAGTAGAAATTATTGAGAACCGCACTGTTGGCGCTACTTTAGGTCGCGATAGCATTCAAAGCAGTATTTATGCAGGTCTTGGTGGTTTAACATTAGTATTGATATTTATGATCGCTTACTATCGACTGCCAGGAGTAATTGCAGATGTATCGCTCTTAATTTATTCGCTGCTAACTTGGGCTTGTTTTGTGCTTTTAGGTGTGACTTTAACGCTACCAGGAATTGCTGGTTTTATCCTCAGTATTGGCATGGCTGTTGATGCTAACGTGCTAATTTTTGAGCGCACGCGGGAAGAATTGCGGGCTGGTAAAACTTTGTATCGCTCTGTAGAATCTGGTTTTTATCGGGCTTTTTCTAGTATTTTAGATGGCAATGTAACAACTGTGATTGCCTGTGCTGCCCTTTTCTGGCTGGGTTCGGGTTTAGTCAAAGGTTTTGCGCTAACTTTGGCATTAGGTGTAGCAATGAGTATGTTTACAGCGATTACTTGTAGCCGTACTTTGCTGTTAGTAGTATTAAGTTTTCCTGAGTTACGGAAACCTCAATGGTTTTGTCCTAATTTACCAAAGGCAATATCTTAATTGTTAACCGTTAACAGTTAACCGTTAACCGTTAACAGTTAACCGTTAACCGTTAACAATTACCAATTACCAATTACCAATTACCAATTACCAATTATCAGATTTATGAAATTCAGCGTTATTAAATATCGGTCGATTTGGTGGGCGGTTTCTTGCGCTATTATCTTAGCGGGTTTAGTGTCGATGGTGATTTCTTGGACTAATCCAAATATCGGTGCTCCTTTACGACCAAGTTTAGACTTTATTGGTGGTACTAAATTACAGTTTGAACTTGACTGTACTCAACCAGCAAATTGTAGTAAACCAATTGACATTGCGGCTGTTAGACAAATTCTCGACAGCCAAGGTTTAGCTAATAGCAGCATCCAACTTGTTACAGATGCAAATAATAAAAGCAAACAGGGTATCTCGATCCGTACAAAAACTTTAGATGTAGAACAACGCACTAAGTTACAAACAGCTTTAAGCGAAAAATTAGGCGCTTTTGACCCTAAATCTACTAAGATTGATACAGTAGGCCCGACGCTAGGGAGACAACTTTTTACCTCTGGATTGCTGGCTTTAATGCTCTCTTTTGCAGGTATAACAGGTTATCTGACGTTGCGCTTCCAGTTGGACTATGCCTTTTTTGCTTTTGTTGCCTTGTTCCACGATGTATTAATTACCCTTGGCATTTTCTCTATTTTAGGTTTAGTTCAGGGTGTAGAAGTTGATAGTTTATTTGTGGTTGCTCTCTTGACAATTATCGGTTTTTCTGTTAACGATACGGTGGTGATTTATGACCGAGTGCGAGAAGTAATTAAGCTAAATCCAAACGAACCAATTAATCAAGTTGTGGATGATGCTGTTAATCAAACTTTGGGACGATCGATCAATACGACTATGACGACGCTGCTGACGTTATTTGCTATCTTCTTGTTTGGGGGAGAAACGCTAAAATATTTCGCGCTGGCGCTGATTGTTGGGTTTATTGCGGGTGCTTATTCAAGTATTTTTGTTGCTAGTACGCTGCTGGCTTGGTGGCGCGAACGTACAGGTAAATCTGTCCTCGTTCCTGTTGATGGCCCCAATCCTCAAGATGATATTGAAAAATAGGAAAAAGTGAAAACTCCTCCTTTATCTTCTTCCTCTTCGCTTGATAATGACCCCATTTTTCAAGCTGAATTGCAAAGGCTTCATCAATTAACTGTTTATGGCCGTTGGTTAGTTGTTGTGTTGCTGTGGCTGAGCGTAGGCATTTTAAGTTTGTGGGCGTTGCGCGGTGAAATATCTTTGTGGCTAGAAAATTTCACTTGGGCCGCTGTGCGCTATGGTTTGATTTATAACCGCTTGCCTGCTATTGGTTTGGGTTTGTGTATGGGTATGACTTTGGCTGTACTCGTTTGGCAAAGTCGTAATATTTTGCTCGGATTGCCTCGGAAAGAACAATTGCGTTTAGAACAACAAGTTCGCCGTATTCGCCAACAAGGGCCAAGTCATCCTCTATGGCGGTGGGTATGTAGAGAATGAAGGAAAAAAGAAAAATATCCCGGCGATTGAAATCGCGGCTAGACAAACAAAGTCCGCCTGCGCGGACTAATGAGGTTGATGGATTTTTTGCAAGATATCGCAAATTTCTTGGTAGTTAATACGTTCTAAGTTCCCCCAAACTCGCTGATTCTATTCCCTTCTTACCCTTCTTCCCCATCTCCCCCTTCTTCCCCCCCATCTCCCCCTATCTTCCCTATCTTCCCCTTCTTACCCTAGCCCCCTAGTCCCTAGCCCCTAGCCCCTTCTTCACCAGTAGGCTTATTGACTGAGGTTGCACACAAATCTTAAAATTACTTCATAATAATTTAGGATACCCCCCTTATTGTTTGGAGCCATAATTATGCAGCTAAAGCTTACTGAGTCAAAACTGCCATTTGCGCCGTTGTTATTGATCGCGCCGTTTTTCCTGTGGGGAACCGCAATGGTAGCGATGAAAGGGGTTATCCCCAACACAACGCCCCTATTTATGGCGGGAGTGCGGTTAGTACCGGCGGGGGTGTTAGTGTTGCTAGCGGCGGCGTTGATGGGTAAACCTCAGCCGCAGGGGGGGAAGGCGTGGCTGTGGATTTCGCTGTTTGCACTTATAGATGGTGCGCTGTTTCAAGGCTTTTTGGCGGAAGGGTTAGTCCGAACTGGTGCGGGTTTGGGTTCGGTGATGATCGATTCTCAACCGTTGGCGGTGGCGATTTTATCGCTGTGGCTGTTTCAAGAACGAATTGGATTTTGGGGTTGGTTGGGATTGGCGATCGGCATTGGGGGTATTAGTTTGATTGGCTTACCGGAGGGGTTGATTTCGGGTTGGCTGCATCCTGAGACGGTGCAGGCGACCTCTGCGGGGATTGGGGTGTTGTTCCAAAGTGGCGAATGGTTGATGCTGTTGGCGGCTTTGTCGATGGCTGTGGGTACGGTTTTGGTGCGGTGGGTTTGTCGCTATGCCGATCCGGTGACGGCGACGGGTTGGCACATGATTTTAGGGGGTTTGCCCCTGTTTGGGCTTTCGGCGGTGACAGAATCGCAACAGTTTGTGAATATTGATTTTTCTGGCTGGATGGCTTTGGGTTATGCGACGGTGTTTGGGAGTGCGATCGCTTACGGTTTATTTTTTTACTTTGCCTCTAGCGGCAGTCTCACAAGTTTAAGTTCGCTGACTTTCTTGACTCCAGTTTTTGCTTTGCTATTTGGCAATTTATTTTTAGGGGAAGTGCTAAACCCTATACAGTCAATAGGTGTAGCCCTGACTTTAGTTAGTATTTACTTGATTAATCAGCGAGATATTTTAGCGGAAAAATTGAGAGGAAAGCTAACTGAAACTAAGGCGGATGATGAGCAGCAGAAAGTATTGGAAGTGACTGATGGTAAGTCCTTTGAGATGCCTGTAAAAGTGCGGGTGAGTGAATTAGAGTCTGAAATTTAACGACTGTAGGAACGCGATTAATTGCGGATTCAACAAAAAAATTAAGGATAATTGGTTAACTCTTGAATCAACTGAGCAGGTGTGAGGATTCGAGGAGTAGTAACGGGAAAGTCTTGCTGGTTACGAGTGATAATTGCATCTAGTTGATTGATGACAGCAGTGCTGTATTGAATCCCACATTCCGCAGATGTGGCTGGGATTTTTTTATTAGTTGTGAAAGCTGGGAGCCAATATGCTTTTGGATTGAACTTATGGGGTTTTAGCGTTACAGGAGCCTGTAAAATTTACCTAGATTAAGTAAGTTGAAAGAATTGACTTTTTCTAATATATTCATGTCGCTATTTTATCACTTCAACTCATCTTTTCAACCAAGTCAACTCATGCCAAGAGCAAATTATCTTGACTCATAAATGAGGATTATTTACAAATATTTATACCTTAATACCAATCATCATCCACTTGAAAATATTAAATAGTATTGACAGCAATACTGCCCTAAATGCTTTAATACAACTTGACGGTCTGGGGTTAAATTGCTGACTTGCTTCTCTCCATTTATAGTCACTAAATGCACCGCCTGAAACATCTGAAATATCCAGCGCATTGTCGGCTTATTGGTTAATTTCTTCACTTGATTTTTTACCCCCTCATTGGTGACTTCTAATTGTTGTCTCAATTTTCTTTGAGCTAGGTTATACACTAACAAGCACAGTCCCATTATCATTCCAATTGCTTCCACTCGCTCCGGCTTTTTCACAAATACGCTTGACGTAAAAAATAACGGATCTTTGATAAATCTAAATCCTCTCTCGTTACTTTGCTGCGCTTTGTATTCCGATAATACCTGTTGATTACTCACGGATTTTGTGTCTAAGATATTCGTGGCTAATATAAATCTCCCAGCTTTGACTTTTTCCGCTTCTATTACTGATTTTTGGGTTTCTATTTTACCTGTAACTTGATAAACTATTGTCTTGGTCTGGCTCTCTATTTTCGGCTTGATTTTCGTTTTTTTACGGGCTTTTCTCGGTATTCAATTTCGGCAAGCTGGTGATATTTCCAAGACTCTGATAACCGTTTTATTGCCATATCTGCATCGGCAATACAAGCAAACTCTTGTTTGAATATCTTACGCAATGAGGCTTTGGCTAATTCTAACTGTTTCGCTACGTGCTCGGATATTTTTTAATGGCTGCTTGTTTTCTGATTTCACTCTCTATCACTAGCCATCTTTGCTTGATGTTAGCATAATCACTTGATATCGCTGCTATTTTATACCCCTTTATTTGATTTGGCTCCCAGGCATTATCTTCTATATCCCAGATTTTATTTTGAGCTTCTTTGATACTTAATGGTACTCTGGTTATCCATTTCATTCCTGCCATCGCTGACAAATTAGGAGCTGTGTATAAGGCACTGTCTGCTACACATATACCGTCAAATGTCCACTGATTTTTAAATTCTTTCAGTCTTTCTACAAATACACTTTTATCGTCGGCGTTTCCGTCATCTATTTTGAGATACAACCCACATTCCGCAGATATTTGATCGGATTTAATTTCAAAAGAATTCAGAATTTTCCAACCTTCAAATGATTGCATAGCAATCATTTGAAGGTTTTTAAGGTATAATAATTGGTGCAAGTAGAGCAACCCTTAAAACCATGAAAAAGCCCTCGGAAGCTATAAATATCGTAAATTTAGACCACTTGGGAATAGTAGCAGGGATAATAGATGAAATGGAATTGGTAGAAGAAGTCAACAAAAAAGTGGGAATAAAAATTAAAGAAACCCTAAGCCCAGGACAAGTAATGAAAGCAATGATTTTGAACGGACTGGGATTTTTGAGCGCCCCAATCTACCTATTCGATGCTTTTTTCGTTGGAAAAGCAACAGAACATCTAATTGGAGAAGGAGTGACCCCCGAACAATTAAATGATGACAGAATCGGGAGAGCATTAGATAAATATTATCGAGCTGGAACGACAAAGTTATTTACAGCAATTGCCCTGAAAGCAGCGTTGAAATTTCAAGTATCAATGAAAAGCGTTCACCTAGATAGCAGTTCAATATCAGTAGAAGGAGCATACAAAAACTGTCAGGAAAAAAGCCAGATGATAAAAGTGTCTTTGTAGAGAGATTGAAAGAATTTAAAAACCAGTGGACATTTGACGGAATCTGTGTAGCAGACAGTGCTTTATACACAGCAGAAAATTTGTCAGCAATGGCAGGAATGAAATGGATAACGAGAGTACCATTAAGCATCAAAGAAGCTCAAAATAAAATCTGCAAGATTGAAGATAGTGCCTGGGAAAACCCTGAAATAAAAGGATATAAAATAGCAGTCCAAACGAGTGATTATGCTGGCATCAAGCAAAGATGGCTAGTAATAGAAAGTAAAATCAGAAAGCAAGCAGATCTTAAAAAAATACTCAAGCAAGTAGAGAAACAATTAGAATCAGCCAAAGCCAAACTGCGTAAGCTATCTAGGCAGGAATTTGCTTGTATTGCCGATGCGGAAACTGCAATAAAAAAGTTATCAGACTCATGGAAATATCACCAAATAACAGAAATTAAATCCCAAGAAAAAACAGTTAAAGCAACAAAAAGCAATCTCAAAAAACTCGGTCAGATACAAACAAAAGCTTATCAAGTTACGGGTGAAATAGCACCCCGAAATTCAGCGATTGAAGCGGAAAAAGTCAAATCTGGGAGATTTATATTAGCCACAAATATCTTAGATACTGAAGCAGTAAGCAATCCACAGGTATTATTGGAATATAAAGCGCAGCAAAGTAATGAGAGAGGATTTAGATTTATCAAAGATCCGTTATTTTTTACTTCCAGTGTATTCGTGAAAAAGCCGGAGCGAGTTGAAGCAATCGGAATGATAATGGGACTGTGTTTGTTAGTATATAACCTGGCGCAAAGGAAATTGAGACAACAATTATCAGCTACTAACGATCGAGTGAAAAATCAGGTAAAGAAATTAACCAATAAGCCGACAATGCGCTGGATATTTCAGATGTTTCAAGCGGTGCATTTAGTAACGATAAATGGAGCGAAGCAGGTTAGCAATTTAACCCAAGAGCGTCAAGATATCTTGCGGCATTTAGGAGAGTATTGCTGTCAATACTATTTAATATTTTCAAGTGAATGACGAGCGATAGCGAAGTGTAAATATTTGTGAATAATTTTCATTAATTAGTCAAGGTAATTTGCTCTTGGCATAATTTCCCTTGCTTCAAAATATGAGCGATCGCGATAAAATAGCAATGTGAACATATCAGAAAAAGTCAATTATTTCAACTTCCTTGGTTTAGGTAAATTTGACAAGCTTCTGTAACGCTAAAGCCGCATAAGTTCAACCCAAAAGCATTGGGCTTCCAAGTTTTCACAACTGATTAAAAAATCCGATCAAATATCTGCGGAATGTGGGATTTAAAGCCAGTGAAATAACAGCTCGATCGACTGTAGCGACTTGGCAGAAGGTGGCTAACTGCCTTAAAAAAGCAAGTGTAGAATCGCGACCTTTACCTCTACGAATAATGTAGTAAAGATCGCTAAAAGTCGATCCTGAAATATAACCTTCAACTTGCCCTTGCTCAACGAACGATAAGACGCGATCGCTATCAGGAAAGAAAGGCTTTCGCTCAAGAGCAACATCGACTATAACATTGGTGTCTAACAAAATTTTCACAGGTTATGTTTCTCCTTCAAATATTCCCATTTTGCTTGTTTGTCTGGATCGTCGAAATCTTGTGTTTCAGGTGTGGTGTCTTCATCAAATAAACCCTGAAATGCCTTGACTTGGCTTTCAAACTTCCTCTTAGGTGTCTCTGGTTGTAATTCTTCGGTTACTGAAACTGTAGAACTGGCAACTTTATCAACTGTTTGCAAGAGGATAATTTCAACATCGCCTGGGGGCATATTAACAGGTTCGGCAACTATTAAATTACCTGCGGAATCGATAGTTCCTTTGAGTTTGTATGCTTGCATGATATTTGCCTATAACTCTATTTCTATTTTATATGGCACTTACGTATCCGTAACGCTGCCCTCTGGGGGGTATTTTTACCGCCTAGAGGGGCGAGTTACGTAAAAGTCTAAAGGTATAGAAGTGTTTATTTATACTTAACCTACTTAGTTTCTGCGATCGCTCTCTTGTCTTCTGCGACAATTCAGGGTGCGAAGGGGATTTTGAGCCTGAAATCCATCATTTTACCTACCTCCGTAACGCCAAACTTCACGCGGAGAGGGGATTTTTAAAGATTGAGTGAAATTTGCCCAAGACTATTTACACCCGTACTTTGGCGAGTAATGATTGAGGAAGTAGGGGGTGTCAGCCAGAGGGGGTTATACCCTTCGCTATAAGTAAAAGTTTGATGGCGCGACTCCCTGTGAGGAGGATTTATGAATAAAACAACTAATTTACTGACGAAATTTACTACCTCTGCACTGATATTAAGTCTTTTAGTTGCTGTGGCTGCTCCCAAAGCGTCTGCTGGCGATAAATTACCGCAGCAAAAGAGTGAAATCAAACTCGCCTCGCGCGATCGCGCCGCCTCTGAAACTTCAAAGCAATTTTTGCTCCCTCCTGTGGCGATAGTAGTTCGCGAAGTATTAGAAGAGGGAGAGTTACAATTTACTGAACTTTTAACTCTGAATGGTTTAGCCTTGGCCGCTAGCGGATTAGTGGGAATTCGCCGTTTTCGGCAAGGGAAAAAAGTAAATGGTCTTTAAGCTTTAGTGTTTAAAAAAGCTTAAATTGAGCTTATCTTCTACTTCTTCTACTCCTGCGAGGTCTGCTACTGGTGCTATCAGAATTAGAGGGAAATGTTTGCTGTTTTCTCGTCTCATTTTTAATGTTAGTATCGGGGTTAGAGGAGTTAAAGGTAGAATTTCTGCGGATGATAACTGGAATATTTACACGCACACCGCAGCGCCGACCTAATGAGTCTATATTAGTTGAATAATTACATTTTACTAGCTCTGGGCTTGGTGAGGCTGGCTCTTCAAACTTGTCGATCAGGGTTTGGGCTAGTTCGTAATTCTTTGTATCTCCCTGCTTAGAAAAAAGCTCTGCTGCTTGGCGGAAGTCTTGCAAACCTTGCGGTTTAGAGCCTATTTGATAGCGAATAGCGCCTCGTTCTAGGTAGGCTAGGGCATAGTTAGGGTTAAGGCGAATGGTTTGTTCATAATCTGCGTTCGCCTTTTGTTTAATTCCCATTTCATAGTAGGCTTGACCCCTGCTAAAGTAGGCATCTGCAAAGTTAGCATTAAATTTTAGTGCCTGGTTATAGTATTGAATTGCCTGATAGTTATCACCTAGTTTTGAATGAGAAATTCCTAAGCCGAGATAAGCTTGGGGTAAGTTCTGGTTGAGGCTAACTGCTTGGTTAAAATCTGCGATCGCGCCTCGATAATCGGCTTTTTCCAGCTTCAGAGAACCTTGATTGCTGAAAATAACAGCTTTTTGGGCTGTAGCGAATCTTTGACTAATAACAGTCTGATTCGCAAGGTAATTAGAGAGCTTTTGTTGAGCTGGAATATAAACAGATGCGTCTGTTGGAATCGCCTGTAAAAGCGCGATCGCTTGCTGCAATTTACTTTGCGAACCCTGCCAAACTTCCGCCGCATGAGGTGGATTTTTTACGGCAATAGCAGCTTCTAATGCTAATTTTTGAGCAGTTTCTAGACTTTGAACAGCTTTGATATTTTGCTCAACTGACACCAAACTGGGACGGAGGTTTGCTAAATCTGATTGAGCTTGATGATAGGCAAAACCAGGTAAGTTAGGGATTTTATCTAAATTTGCTACTGATTTTATGAGGCTTTCGCGTACAGTTGTTAGTAAATTTATATCTGTTGAAGTTCTAAATTTTTCTTGGTCAGCTATCAGTATCTTGGCTTGATTCAGACTTACTTCTTGTGATTTGATTAACGCAATCGCGCCTGCACTTACGCCCATAATTAAAACACTTAATCCTGCTAATAAACTTAGGGGGATTTTGCGATTTCTAGTAGGAACTTGATTATTAGTTTTGGGTGTTTTGCGTCTTTTTTTCTTACGCGGTTTTTTCGGTTCTGATTCTACACTTGAGTCGTTAATAACAGACTGAGAATTATCTAATGATGGGCTAGTTAACGATGCGCTAGCAGTAGATTGTATATTCTCGATATGATATTTATCAACAAAGCTTTGTAATCCAGCATTATATCCTTGTCCTACAGCCTGAAACTTCCATTCTCCTTTGTTTCTATACAAACGGCCAAACTCTACAGCCGTCTCTTGGGAAAAACTTTCTGCTAGATCGTAGCGGGTAATTTCGCTACCATTATCCAAGTTACAAATTCTGATAAAAGCATTTTTAACTAGGCTAAAGTTGGCATCTTTTTCTGGATTTTCTTCAATAGTACCAACAAATATTATTTCCTGAATATCAGAATTAATTTTTTCCAGCATCACACCATAAATCGCCTTATTTCCTGTCTTTTCTTGTTGTTCTTTCTTAGGTGATGATTGCAGGATAGCGCCATCAAAGGATTGTAGATTATTGTAGAATACAAAATATTGTTCGTGAGGAATTTTGCCATCTGCTCCTAACATAAACGCAGAGGCATCTATCTCATAACTTTGATCGGAGTGAGTTGACTCCCAACCGAGGGCGATCGCAACTTTCTTTAAATCGGGAGCTTGTTTAGAAAGGTTAAACCTTGCACCCTTAGTTAATTCGACTAC
Source organism: Kamptonema formosum PCC 6407 (assembly GCF_000332155.1). Classification (GTDB taxonomy): domain Bacteria; phylum Cyanobacteriota; class Cyanobacteriia; order Cyanobacteriales; family Microcoleaceae; genus Kamptonema; species Kamptonema formosum. The sequence goes on from NZ_KB235903.1 coordinate 452,373, forward strand.
CATCTGCGATCGCCCTATAAATATAAATATTTTATTGCAGAATATTATAATAGGTAGTAGATATCCCGCTTCTGAATTTTAACAAATCTTAAAAATCAGTCTAAGCGTGCATTCGCGTTGTGAAGACATAAATTCCTCAGTTAAGTTATACTATCATTAGGTTTAATTTTTATACTTTTTACAGTCAGGGTAAAAATTTACTATGACTTTAGCTCGATCGCTCCTCAAATTGTCAATTGTAAGTGCTGTTGTATTGGGTAGTGCAGTTATTTCAGCCGGAACTTTGCCAGCGATACCAGTGGTGGGGGGAATCCTAATAACAGAAAGCATTATTGATAGTATTCTCAATTCCTTTGCAGGTGTGGCTGGCGGTATTGCTGCAAATACGGCTGATAATTTATTGCCATCCACAGAACCTCAATTTGTTTCCTTGACTAATAATGATTTGACAAAAGCAGCAGGAAAGGCGATTGCCTCTGTGATTGCTGTTTTTGCTAAAAATCATAATGATAAAGATACAAAGTCTAAACTGGATAGATTAGCCAAAATTGCGAAAGATCGCTGGTCAGAAATTGCCAATGAGCAAATTGAACAAAGACACTACCCAGAAGAACTAAAAGAAATTAAATTACAAGAATTTCTCACTCCTACTGGTGAAAGTTTTACTGCTGAAACGGCTCTGGATATTGACGCTTGGGAGAAGATTGTTAATTTATTAGATAAGAAAGATACAGAGAAAAAGCATTTTTTGGGGAATCAAGCAACTGTTAATCCAGTAACTAATAGTCGAGTTGCTCACGAACTATGTCAAAATTTCCCGAAGGCTTTACGGGAAGTTTTAAAAGAGGATTTTAAGAAAGATGGTAAGGCTTTTGCAGTTTTGACTATTCAATTGTTACAAGAAACTCGGAAAAATTTAGAGAAAACCAGTGAAGATGTAACTAAAGTTATCGCCCGCTTACAACAGTTAGAAACTCAATTAACTGGTAGTGATGAACACCAGCAACAGTTATTTACAGAACTAGCTGCTAAAATTGACTCTGGTTTTGCTGAATTTTGTCAACGATTCGGAGTGGTAGAAACTAATATTACTCAAATTTTACAAGGCTTAGATGAAATTAAAGAGCATATCGAAGATATTAAAGAGAATGTGGAAAAGATTAAGGCTAGACTTGACAAAATTCTCCACTCTCAACCAACATCTTTAACGGCTGAACAATGGCGCGATGTTTGTTTTATTATGTTTGCAGATCGCGAACATAAAACCACCACAAATTTTTTGTATGGAATCGCTGGCTTTACTCCCAACTTTGATGATATTTATGTACGTCTAGCTTTAGTAGAAAAGCAAGTTAAACCTAAATCCGAAGCTAATATTACTCCTGAAACTGGATCGGCGGCTTATCGGGAAAAACCCACCCAGGAAATAGAAACTCAAATCAGTGAAGATGAGTTTTTTCATCAAGTATTGGGAAATGGGAAAAGTCCGAAAAGTCAAGGGCGTAGAATTGCGATTATTGGGGAACCGGGGGCGGGTAAAACTACGCGGTTACAAAAAATTGCTAAGTGGATTTTTAAGGGAAATTTAGGTTTGCCGATTTGGATCGATTTGCGGAAGTTGGACGGTAAATCAATTCAGCAATATTTAAAAGAAACTTGGTTGCATGATGCGACGGGAATTGAGAGTCATTGGCAAGGTTTAATTGAACAATTTAACCAGCAGCGAGTTTGGTTATTATTAGATGGTTTAGATGAAATGACTGTGCTGGCTAATGCTCACGAGTTGCTGAAATTACAGGGATGGGTGAGTAAGGCACGGGTAATTGTCAGTTGTCGGACGAATGTTTGGGATGGCGCAAGTTTCGGAAATAGCGATTACGATCTGTTTCGGAATCAGGATTTTGCGCCGGAAGAAGTGCAGAAATTTATTAGGAATTGGTTTGATCGGGCGAAACACCCGCAGGTTGGAGAATTTTTGTTAGCAAAGTTGGCGCAACCGGAACATCAACGCCTTGCGGATTTGATTAGAAATCCTTTGCGGTTAACTCTGTTTTGTTTGAATGGTTTGGAATATCGGGACAAGGGCGGTTTACCGGAGACGCAAGCAGCACTTTATGAGGCTTTTGTTGAGCAGTTTTACAAGGCAAATAATGAGAAAACTCAATCGGATTTGTGGACAGATAAAAATCAGCAAAAGGAGTTAAATCAGGTGTTGGCTGAGTTGTCACTGTGGGCGATGACGCGGGAGATGACTGCGAGTAGTTCGCGTTTTTTAATTCGCCCTAGTGAGTTGTCGCCACAATTAAAGCAAAAGTTGGGGGGTGAAGATGTAAATAATTGGTTGGCCTGTCGGTTGGGTTGGTTGAATTTGGTCGGTGTCGATCCCCAAAATCAGCAGCTTTATGGGTTTTATCATGCTACTTTTCAGGAGTATTTTGCGGCTTTGGGGGTGAAAAATGGTTGGTGTTTCTTTGAGGGAAATCGCATTTTTGATCGGGAATGGAAACAGATAATTTTGCTGTGGTTGGGGCGTAAGGATGTTAGGGATGAGGAAAAAGAGGAGTTGATTCAGACGTTGATTGACTTTGAGGATGGGTGTAATGATTTTTATACGTTTCGTGCCTATTTTCTAGCAGCGGCGGGGATTAGTGAGTTTAATTCTGGTAAGTCTGAGGAGATTGTTAATCAAATTGTGCGATTGGTTTCTGGTTATTTTAATGAAGAAAACCAGGAATGGATGATATATCTTGCTCCTATTAAAGAAACTGCCACACAGGTATTAAAAGAGACTGATAGGGGAAAGGCGATCGCATCTTTAGTTAATCTGCTGGCAGCTACTGAGGATGAATTTACCCGTGGCCTAGCAGCGGAGAGCTTAGGTAAAATCGGTCCCGGCAACCAAGAGGCGATCGCATCTTTAGTTAATCTGCTGGCAACTGCTGAGGATGAATCTACCCGTTGGCGAGCAGCCGAGAGCTTGGGTGAAATCGACCCCGGCAACCAAGAGGCGATCAGATATTTTGTCAATCTGCGGGCAACCACTGAGGATGAATCTACCCGTTGGCGAGCAGCCGAGAGCTTGGGTAAAATCGACCCCGGCAACCAAGAGGCGATCGGATATTTTGTCAATCTGGGGGATAAAGATACCTGGCAAGCAGTCTATAACTTAGGTAAAATTGGCACGGGCAACCAGGCGATCGCGGCTTTAGTCAATTTGCTGGCAACTTCTAAGGATGAATCTACCCGTTGGCGTGCAGCCAACAGCTTGCTTAAAACCATCGAAACTAACGAACAATATGCCTATGTTGTCTCGCAATTGCAACCCTATCTCAGCGATGAAACTTGCCAAAACAACTTCGAGCTATTTGACAATTGTTACCGAATCCTCTGGCAATGCGCCCAAAATCTCCCCTATCACCAATTCTATCAACTCTGGAACCAGCAACCCCACCCGGCAACCCTACCCCTCACCCAAAGATTAAAAAACCATCCTCCCCTCAACCAATATCAATGGCTGTTAATTGATGGCAGTAAATTCATCGACAGAGACAACCCCGCCCTAGATATTTATGACCAAATGCTGGCGGCAAACTATCCAGAAAGCAGCCAAAAACTCCCGGAAACCATGCAGCTATTCGGATTCTACTGGAATCAATTGCAACGGAATCAAACCGCCCCGATTTTAATCTTTTATGAAGACCCCGCGCCGCCCTTACGCCAAGGTTTTAACCCAGTTTTTCTCACAGCATTCAGTCGGTTAGCGGGTAAAATTTGCATCATTAGTGATGAAGTAAATCTCTGTGTGAAAACCTTTGCACCGAGTCATCCGAATTTAGAAAAAGAGATTTGCCGATGGATAGAGGAAGTGGACGCGAATAATTAATAATCAATATCATACACAACTCAGACTTCGTGAGGGCGCTTAGCTGCGTGTTCTTCCAGACGGTGAGCCATAAAGCAGAGTGTTGACGCTTTCGATCCCCTACAACATAATAGATACCAGAAGGCAGAAGACAGCTATGCTGAAAGCAGAAATTAGAAGAAAAATTCAATCTTCATCATGGTTTCAGCAAATAAGAATGTCTTCATCACCTTAGCAGTTGCTATATCTACAGGAGAATGGCGCAGGCATATCTTACAGTCGCTAACATCCTGTCTGCTTTTAAAATACGGTGGATAGTCCGCCTTTCTCAACAGGGTAAGTTAAAAGTGCGTGCAGTAGTTATTCACTAGCCTCAATTGAGAGCTAAATGCTTCTATGTTATTAGAACAGCTTTCAATTAAGGATATACTGCTTTTAATTACAATTACAAATTAGCAATTTGAACGCAAAGTTCATAGATTTTAGTAACTTAACTTTCCGATCGATTAGCAATTACCAATTACCCTAGTCTACCTTATGCAACTGAAAACGGCTATAAAATCTGTCACCCGTCCCGTTTCTAAAGTTTCAGGTAAAATTCCCCTCCGCATCTTGCTTGTAGTCCCCTTTGTTCTACAAATCTTTGGAGCAGTAGGACTCGTAGGATATCTATCATTTCGCAACGGACAGAAAGCTGTTAACGATGTAGCTACGCAACTTCGCAGCGAAGTTACTGATAGAGTACAGCAACACCTCCAGAATTATCTCCGCCAACCAAATGTCATCAATCAAATTAATGCCGATGCTGCTAAGCGCGGAGAATTAACTTTTGATGATTTCCCGGCTGCACAGTATTTTCTCTGGCAAGAAATCCAGTTGTTTAATGCCATTAACTCCATTTATATTGGGAGTAAAGAGGGAGAATTTATCTATGTAAAAAACGAACAGAACGGCACATACACAGGTAAAGTCGTTGAGCAATCTCCAGAACGTCGAGCCTATAAACTCGATAGCCAAGGTAATATAGGTGAGTTGATCGTAGTTGATAAATATGACCCCAGAACTCGACCTTGGTACATCAAAACAATTCAAACCAAGCAACCTAATTGGAGTGAGATTTATAACTTTACTGGCGGCGAATTGGGCATCACAGCATCGAGGTTGTTATATGACAATACAGGCACTTTTCGCGGAGTAATGGGTGTTGATTTAATTCTCAGCTTAATTAGTGATTTCCTGAAAAGTATCAATATTAGTCCTCAAGGTCAAGTCTTCATTATTGAACGTTCAGGTTTATTAGTAGGCACTTCAACTCCTGAAAATCCCTTTATTATGAACGACCTGGACAAGAAGGCAAAACGCCTCAGTGCCATCGATAGTAAAGATCCCTTAACTCGCGCTACAGCTCAATATTTAACCAAACATTTTAGCAATCTCAGCCTGCTTGAAAAATCAGAACAACTCGATTTTTTAATTGATGGTCAGCGGCAATTCGTGCAAGTTGTACCTTACAAAGACATAATGCGATTAGATTGGCTGATTGTCGTTGTCGTTCCCGAATCTGACTTCATGGAACATATTAATGCTAACAATCGCACTACAATTTTACTATGTTTAACTGCATTGCTATTAGCTACCTTTATAGGAATTATTACCTCCCGCTGGATTATTCGACCGATTATGAAATTAAAAGATGCAGCAACAGCTCTTTCTCAAGGAGAATTTAATCAACAAGTTAACATAGAACGTTCCGATGAACTAGGTGTTTTGGCTAAGGCTTTTAACAGCATGGCAAGGCAGTTACAAGAGTCATTTACTAGCTTAGAAACTAAAAATGCTGAATTGCAACAACTAGATAAACTCAAAGATGAGTTTTTAGCAAATACATCTCACGAACTCCGCACCCCCCTTAATGGTATTATCGGTATTGCTGAATCTCTAATAGATGGAGCTACAGGTTCATTACCAGACAAGACTGTTTCTAATCTGGCATTAATTGTATCTAGTGGCAGAAGGCTTTCCAATCTAGTCAACGATATTCTAGATTTCTCTAAGCTTAGCCACAATAATATGGAACTAGAAATTAAACCGATTGGGATGCGAGAAATTAGTGAAGTAGTGCTGACTCTTTCTCAACCGCTAATCGGCAAAAAATCTTTGCAATTAATCAATGCAATTAGTCCTGAAGTGCCGCTAGTAGATGCTGATGAGAATCGGATGCAGCAAATTCTACATAACATCATTGGTAATGCCATAAAATTCACAGAAAAGGGGATTGTAGAAGTTTCAGCAGAGGTTGTCGATTCTTCATCTAAGCTATTACAAGAAGGCTACATAAAAATAGTTGAAAGTAATGATTCATCAACACAAAATCAACGATTAGCGATTACTGTTGCCGATACTGGGATTGGCATACCAGAAGATAAACTAGAGAGAATTTTTGAGGCTTTTGAGCAGGGTGACGGTTCCACCGCTAGAGAATACGGCGGTACAGGTTTAGGTTTAGCAGTGACGAAACAGCTAGTAGAATTGCACCAAGGGGAAATTTGGGTATCCTCTAAAGTTGGAGTTGGTTCTAAGTTTATTTTTACTTTGCCTATTTCCCAAAATCAGCTTCAACCTAACCAATATATATCACCGATTTCTGCAATCGATAAAACGCAAGATTCAAACATCGCTCCTCTGATTCATCCTGAAGTTAAAGACTCATCGGGTAGCGAATTGAAGATTCTTATAGTTGATGATGAACCCGTTAATATCCAAGTTTTAATTAACAATCTTTCCGTTTTGAAATATGAGGTGACACAAGCAACTAATGGTTTTGAAGCTTTAGAAATTATTGAGAATGGATTTAGACCAGATTTAATTTTATTAGATGTAATGATGCCGCGAATGAGCGGCTATGAAGTTTGTCAAATATTGCGTGAAAAGTTTCCGGCTATTGAGTTGCCAATTGTAATGTTAACCGCGAAAAATCAAGTCACAGATTTAGTGGAAGGTTTTAATTCGGGCGCTAATGATTATCTAAGTAAACCTTTTTCCAAAAATGAATTGTTAGCGAGAATTAAGACTCATATTCGTCTGGCTAAAATCAATGCTGCTTATGGTCGTTTTGTTCCCCATGAATTTCTAAATTTCTTGGGACAAGAAAGTATTGTTGATGTGAAATTAGGCGATCAAATCCAGAAAGAAATGACGGTGATGTTTTCAGATATTCGCTCATTTACCACGCTATCCGAGGGGATGTCGCCCGAAGAGAATTTTAGTTTTCTTAATGAATACTTGAGTCGAGTTAGCCCCGTAATTCGCGATCATAATGGCTTCATTGATAAGTATATTGGCGATGCAATTATGGCTTTATTTCCACAGTCAGCGAATGATGCTGTTGCTGGTGCAATTGCGATGCAAAAACAAGTAAATATTTACAATGAAGAACGCCAAAAAGAGGGTTATCTTCCTATTTCGATTGGGGTGGGTTTACATACGGGAAGTTTAATGTTAGGAACTATTGGCTCTCAAGAGCGGATGGAAAGTACAGTAATAGCCGATGCAGTCAATCTTGCTTCTCGTTTAGAAGGGTTAACCAAGCTTTATGGTGCGGGGATTTTAATCAGTCATAAAACGCTTTGCTGTCTCGATTATACGGAAGAACAAAAGTTTAGATTTTTGGATAGGGTGATGGTAAAGGGGAAAAAGGCGGCGGTAGCAATATTTGAAGTTTTCGATGGGGAGGGAGAGGAGCAAAATCGATTAAAAACTCAGACTCAGGCGCGTTTTGAAGTGGCAGTTTTTCTTTATTATCAGCAACAATTTGATGAAGCAAAGATAATTTTTCAGGAAGTTTTAGCGGTTAATCCTCAAGATAAGGCGGCGATGCTTTATATTAAACGCTGTGAGAAATATCAACAGTATGGAGTACCGGAAGGATGGGAAGGTATTGAGGAATTACAAGAAAAGTAATTGTTAGTTGTTAGTTGTTGGTTGTTAGTTGTTAGTTGTTAGTTGTTGGTTGTTAGTTGTTTTGTCATTGCGAGCGTAGCGAAGCAATCTCAAGACCTTGAGATTGCTTCGCTTCGCTCGCAATGACGTTATGTGTTAAAATTAGATTTAATTAAACATAGGGGATAGAAATATGCTCACCTCTAACCTAATGGCTCCTCCTGTAACTATTGCTCCCTTAGAAAATGGCGATCAACTTACTCGTTTTGAATTTGAGCGGCGTTATCAAGCAATGCCGCATCTCAAAAAAGCTGAATTAATTGAGGGAATTGTTTATATGGCATCGGCATTAAGAATTAGAAATCATGGGGAACCTCATGCTTATATTATGACTTGGCTGGGAGTTTATAAAGCCTCTACTCCCGGAGTACAGGTGGGGGACAATGCTACGGTGCGGTTGGATACTGATAATGAAGTACAACCGGATGCTTTATTAAGAATTGAACAGGGTGGAACTTCGCGGATTAGTGAGGATGATTATGTGGAAGGGGCACCAGAATTAATTGTAGAAATTGCAGCATCTACTGTTTCTATCGATCGGCATCAAAAGCTGAAAGTTTATCGTCGGAATGGAGTAAAAGAGTATGTGATTTGGCGAGTTGATGATGGTGAGTTGGATTGGTTTTATTTGCAAGATGGGGAGTATCGGCAACGAGAAGCTAATGCTGAGGGGATGATTTGCTCTCAAGTTTTTCCGGGTTTATGGTTAGATAAGGCTGCGTTGTTATCGGGGGATTTGGCGAAGGTTTTGGCGGAGTTACAAGGGGGATTAAGGAGTGAAGAATATCTGGCTTTTGTGGGAAGCTTGGGGAAGTAGGGGATAAAGGCGATCGCAGCGATCGAACAGAAAGAGGAGGATGCGCGATCGCGATTTGTTCTGCGACTGGTTAAGATTTTTCGATTATTGCTGGTATTTTGAGATGAACTAAGGCTTTTTGCAATACACTGGGCTTCACACTCAACCAGATTTGATTGCGATCGTCCTGAGTATAACCTATCACTACAGCTCCAATTGGTGAACCAATATCTGGATACATTTCTGGAGTCATATCTCCAGTGTCTACAAAATCGGTAATTTGAACAAGACCTTGCACTTTTTCGTCGCCAATGTTTACGAAAATGCCGAAGGGTGCATGATGCTCAACTTTACCATGAATTAGTTCACCTAAACGATACTTGGACTTGACCTGATTCCAAAACTGATCGCTCATTGCATTACCTCGTTTTTGGGACTCTGGGATCTTGGTTTAAGAAAGGAAACAAATCACTAAAGAATTTATCATACATACTATGTAAATATGGATTCCGACAATCATCTTTAGAGCATTTTCTAGAATAGTAATCTCTAAAATCCATCCTATCTCCCTCAGCATCAAGCCTTTTTTCTGCCAAAGCCTCAATAAAGTTTGTACTAACGATACCTAGAAAATACTCTAATTCTTCAACTGCAATAGTATGCCAATGGTATGTTTCCGAAATAGAGGGATATAGCTGTCTAATTTCATCTCTCAAAATTGAATTAAGGAAGTAAGAGCGGTCATAGGTAACTACTAGCCTCTCAGTTATTTTAATACCATTGAACCAATCGGGAACTGTGCATAAACCACTTTCGACATCATTTTCAAATTTCCACATCTGATCCACACCACCACCAATACTTAGTTTAAGATTCTGCTGAATATCTTGGAGATTACCCCATTTCTTAGCATTTAAGTAGAGTCCTGATTGCTTTACTTCTATTAAAACAGCGATACCATTTTGAATTACAAACCAGTCTGGTGTATCTTTAGAATTTTGTTTAGAACCATATCTCCACTCTTTCTGCACATTAGCTTCCCCAAATGTTTTCTTTAGAAGTAAGCCAACATATTCTTGAAAAACAGAGCCAAAAGCACCTCGAAATGGATTACTTTTACCACTTCTAAAATAGTCTGACTCTGACAATGAGAAATAAAGACCTCTAGTTACTCGCTCATAAATTAAAGTTGGTATTGGTGTTATATAAACCTGAGAAAATCCAGGTTTAACATTACGATCTGGAATAATTACAGGCTTAAGGTAAAGTGGATTAAAGCGAAACTTTTCATACTCATTAGCTGGTGGTAACTCTTTCCTCGATAGAGAGCGAAAGTCACTATAACTACATGAAATCCAATTAGCAAATGCTTGTTGTTTGTTAATACAAAAATATTTTTTCATGGAATTTGGATACTTATCTATTTCTTCATGTAAGCGGAAAAATCCGTTCTTTGCACTATCTGAAAAAACCAAGCTTAAAAATAATATTTCCTGCAAATTCAAACCACAAAAGCTTTGAATTGCATCAGCTATATCAATTTGATTGCTGCCTGCAACTGTATTCCATAAATCTCCATAAATAATTAGGGTTCTTGGCAAAAGGTGAGAGGCTTCACGATCATAGTCAAATTGAGCAGATCCAAATCTAATAAGACAACCTTGTGGATTTTCCCTATCCTCTTGAAATGGATCTGGAAGTCCAAAAAACATATCAATAACTGTTAATAAATCATTTATACTCATATCTTGGCTACGATAATCATTCGAGTTTTCAATTAATCGCATAGACAAGTAAGCAAGAACCCCGTTAGAAACAGGTACATTACTGATCGTATATAATCCTTCCTGGAATCTGATTTCATAGGATAACTTTCCAATGAGCCTAAGAGCATCACAGAGTTTAAATTTCCTTAAATATTGTCCTATCTCATCTGGAGAGTATCGCTTACGTCCTCTAGGGGTGTAAGTGATTATATTTTTCCCAGCAATAGTTCCTTCAAATTTAGTCATATTATTTTAGTCCCCAAGGTTTATATTGGTTTGTTATTTTATTTCAATATCTCAGCTTGTAACTGATGGATTGATGATGGAAGATCCGATCGCGCATCTTCCATCATTCAATCTATCTATCCTCTCCGGGCTGAAAAACACTCTTTATCGAACTGCTATTAGCCGCCAATCGCCACAAAATTAACATCCGAAAAAGCAGTATCCTCTCCAACTTCGCGCCATTTAGCCATTTCTGCATCCGTCTCGGCACGTTTCCGATCCCAAAGACCATAGGCATCTGCACCCAACATTAAACGTAATGGTGGATCGCTGCTTTCTACAACCTGAATCATCACTAATGCCGCTTTGTGAGGGTCGCCAAGTTGTTTGCCGTTGCTGCCATAGAGATACTGACGAATGGGCTCAATGACTGGCTGGTAATCGGGAATCGTGGTTTCTGGACGAATATTAGAGTCGCCAGCGAACTCTGTGCGAAAGGCCCCTGGCTCAACGATCGTGACGCGAATACCTAATGGCTTTATCTCATCATACAGCGCCTCTGAATAACCCTCAAGAGCGAATTTGGACGCACCATAAAGCGCAAATCCACCGACGTTGACGCGACCGCCGATACTGGAAATGTTGAGGATATGGCCGCTTTTTTGACTTCGCATCATAGGCAATACAGCCCGAATCATTTCTGCACAAGCGATAAAATTGACTTCCATTTGTTCGCGGAGTTGTGCAAGAGAAAACTCTTCGGCTGCACCGAGACTACCACGCCCTGCGTTATTGACTAAGACATCAATACGCCCGAAGCTTTCGATCGCAGTTTGAACTACTGCTTGGCGATCGCTCTCGTTTGTAACATCCATATGTACAGCTATTGCTGTGTCTGGATATTTTTCCACCAAATCAGAGATACTTTCAGTTTTTCTGGCTGTTAGAATGGCGCGATCGCCACGACTGAGAACCGCTTCTGCGATCGCGCGACCAAAGCCGCTACTGGTACCGGTAATAATGTAAACCTTGCTCACTTTCGTCTCCTCCATTGAGAGTTTGCTTCAGAGGGGATGCTCTAACAGGCTATCTGAGAAATTTGAAGTTTGTCGAGTTGGGAATTACCCGGATGAGGAGATTTTAGACTAAGGGGAGGCGATCGAGCGGGGATTGGGGTGGTTAGCGATCGAACAGAAAGAGATGGTGGTGCGATCGCGCTTGTGGGAAAGTTGGGTGAGATCGCCGGCTTCATCTATAAGAATTATTATGTTAAAAATTGACAAATTTGTTAAAATAAGAAAACGTCTATTTAAAGCTGCGAGTTAAGCTATGATTGACTGTCTCAATGTGGCTTGCTACTTCATTATTAGAGCTTATGAGGATGGTATAGAAGCTGAAATGACAAATATGAAGGTTCAAAAGCTTTTATATTATGCTCAGAGCTTACATTTGGCACTGTACAATGAACCATTGTTTGCTGAAGAAATCCAAGCATGGCGCTATGGGCCTGTTTGTCCTCCTGCTTATAGATTCTACAGTGATTTCGAGGCGAGACAATTGCCAATTCCTAGAAAAGAATCATTGTCGGATTTTCCGTCTGAGAAGAAAGAACTTTTAGAAGAAATTTGGGAATACTTCGGTGGCTACCATGCTTATCGACTAAGTGATATGACTCACGGTGAATTTCCTTGGAAGAGAGCTCGTAAAGGTCTACCACCTCAAGCAAGTTCGACGGAGCCAATTCTTCTTAATGATATGAAGGCATTAGGTTATCAAAAGCTCGATCTGATAGAGCGCGATCACCCTGCATACCAAGTAGCAATGTCTGAAATTGTTAAAAAAGCGTTTGCTTCGGAATCCTTACATCGTATTGGTAAAGGAGAAGTGCATGACTGGCTTAACTCCCTTCTCCATTGAAGCATCCGATAATTTTAATCGTTCTTTCAAAAAACTTGCCAAGGTTCATAGAGATAGTTTTGTTGCACTGATTACAAAAACTTTGGAAGATTTGATTGACGATCAATATCCTAACAATTCTCGTAATGAACCTTTACCGGGAAAAATTCAACTACCAGAAGGATGGACATTTCATAAGTTGGAACTCTTGGTTTCAAAAGGCGCTTCGGGGCAAATTAGACTGATGTATTTGGTAAACGCAACTAATTGTATAATCAGACTGGTTTGGATTTACAGCCATGAACAGTTTGTTAAACGCCCTGCTGATGACGATCTAAAAAGTGCGATCAGAGAGATTTTAGATTTTTAAGGGTATGTTCTAGTTGTCACGGTTGGCGATCGCGTCCTCAAACAGAAATAGGAGTGGCGCGATCGCAGTTGCGGGAAAGTTGGGTGATGAAGGTTTTGGGGAGTCGCCCAATTTTTCAGGCGGTGATGAGGGATAAGGTGGATATTTTCCTTATGACGGGATGCCTTTTCTATTTGGATTTGTAAACCATTTTTTGATTTCTCCCAAAAAAAGCCATACGTCATCATCGGATGGTTTCAAGTAATCTGGTGAGTCTGGATCTTCTCCCATTTTCTCAAAGATGTTAATTAGCCACTTTGGTGTATGTCCAGTTACACCAAGAAAAGAAAGCCATGATTCTAATTCGCCTTTGCGTACAGCAAACAGACCGTACTCATCAAGTTTATCAAACAAATTATTTACTGCTTCTTTGTCACTATCGGAAAGGATATCGACACCTCCGTTTTGTTTCATATCCTTACCTGTTGCATCAATTTTTTGTTTAACACAACTTCGCAATGCAGCGAGTGATTGATGCTCAAGTTCTGGCATAAAACCACCTTTGAGAAAGTTTGTCCACGGTTGACCACCTTCTTTCAAAATGTCTACATCAACAATGCCAACTGCCGGAATTCCCAGTTCCCTCAACGGCTTAATGATAACGTGGACGGTTTGTTTATTTTGGGCGTTTAGAAATAAGCAGTTAGGTATTCCTAATTCTGGCTTGTAACGAAGTAATCGTTCATTAATTTCTTGGTAAAAAGCACGATCTGCATCAGATTCAGTTACAATTACAAACTCGTAAAATAATCCTCCAAGCACACCCGTTGAACGTAATAAAGGATTTCGCATTAAGTGAAGTATGTCCGTATTAGACAAAATCCTGGCTGTAGCGACTTCACTACGATACGTTAGCCTAACAATATTGACTGGTGCGCCTGAATGTATACATCCCATTACAAAGTCAGGACTATGAGTTGATACAAAAAGTCTTTTCTCTGACCCTAAGCTGGAAGAAGCAATCTCTTTTCCTAGTTTAAAGGATAAGGAAGGATGTAAGAATGCTTCGGGTTCATCAATTAGAACAATTGCAGGATCTCCCGCAATAATTTCTGTGATAATTCCAGTAAAGGCTTTTACTCCATCACTAGCCTGCTCAACTAGAAATGCTTCTGCTTGGAATCTTACTGCTTCATCATGAATTCCGCGCTCCTCCATATCTGTTGTAGGTGGACGTAAGGCAAGGCGAAGCCTAAGCTGTCCAAGAGAAGTGGGATCTATTACAAAATATGTACCAAAAGCATCGTGAATAACTCGTCTAACCTCTTTTCTCTTAGCATTATCGCAGAATAATACTTGGAAGCTAGTTTGAGGTTGGTGTTGAAGATCTCCAGCGTTTTGCTGTCCTATCAAATTGATTCGACTTCTACCATCTAAAATTAGTGTATTAGATGCGAGATACCACCTGCAAAAAAGTTGAGTTTGGCTATTTGTATTCTGCAATGCGTCTAGAAGAGCCTGCCTGGGGACTTGATTACGTTGGCCCTTTTTTCCAACAATTATGTGATCGTCGAGTAAATGTCCGTCACTAAGATTTGGCTCAAGAGTAACCTTTTTAATCTTCTCTTCAGCTATCTCAGTTGTAAATGTATCAAATTCAATGCTGTCTAGTATTACGTCCGTTGTATTCCGCTGTCCTGTAGAGCAATAGTAATTAATTTCAGCTAAAGCTTTACTTTTCCCAGAATTATTCGGACCTACAAATACAGTTACAGGTGTTGTAGCTATTTTTTCTGGAGCCGAACCGGAAACTCGACCAAATTTTAATTTGATAGTTTTTATCATGTTTTATAAAGTATGCAGAAAAATTATTTCCTTTATTATACTCCATATTTAGCTTTCATTTCCTCAATGCTAATCCCCTTTCCCTCTTTCAAACTTTGACGAGCTTGAGCAATCTCCACTTCAAAACGCGGCTCGCGCAACATCAATTCCTCCCACCAATCTTCTGCATCCTCAAACCCAATTAGAATTCCTACAGGTTGCCCATCACGGGTAATAATTACACTTTCCTTCTCGGCTATTTGCAAATAACCTGAAAGGTCATTTTTGACTTCATCCATAGAGACTTGCTTCATTCCTCTCTCCTGCCGAACTCGGCTAACCACATCATCGCCTCCGATTTCTCCCGAATTCGCAGGACTTCTACATTACCCTCTCCATCCTCAGTGTAGCTAACATCATAAAATACTCTTAGGTCATCAATCCGCAATCGATATTGAGGTCTTTGCATCTCTCGAAGACGCTTGATCCGACTCTTACTCGTCTTTTCTGGTTCGTATCTTAGGAATGTCTCGATCGCATCCAAGGCTTTAGCGCGATCGCTTGCTTTGAGGGCAACAATGTCTGCTTCAGCTTCAGGCGAAAAAATAATCTCGTATCTCACAATGACTCATTGATTCAATGGAATATGATTTTACACACTTTCAAATTTATCAATTGAGCCGAGCCTAATGCTGATTAACTTAATATCTATTGTTTACTCGCATTTGGCTAAACACACTCATTTTTACTAACCTACCGCATATTTTCTGTCTTGTCAATACTTCCTCAAAAAATTAGGATTTTGTAGTATCTATAGATTTGCGGTATAATCTCAATTTATTGCCCTAACTACCGCACATTAGCCCTTCGATCGCCATCGCCTTAATTAAGAAAAGCGATCGCTCCCCATCATAAATAGAATTTTATATCCAAATTTGGTATAATAAAAAACCTACCCCTTAACCTCATCCCATTATCGATTACTTCAACTTCAGAAAATATGTTCAATATTCCTCAACTGCTAGCACAAGAACTTTCCATCAATCCAGATCAAATTAATAGCGCTCTCGAACTTTTCGCCGAAGGAGCCACAATTCCCTTTATTGCTCGCTACCGCAAAGAACGGACGGGTTCTCTGGATGAAATTCAGTTGCGAGATATCTCCGAACGATTTACCTATCTTACCGAAATTGAAGACCGCAAAAAAACAATTTTAGATGCGATCGCATCTCAAGGTAAACTGACTGACGAATTAAAAGCTAAAATCGAAGCTTGCCTACAAAAAAACTTACTTGAAGACCTCTATCTTCCCTACAAAACTAAGCGGCGCACGCGAGCAACTATTGCTAGAGAAAAAGGATTAGAACCCCTAGCAGAATTTATCAAATCTCTTAACTTACCCCAGCCACAACCAGTATCCCTAGAAGCAGAAGCCACCAAATATATCTCCGAAGAGAAGGGTGTCAAAACCGCAGAAGAAGCTCTCAAAGGTGCTGCTGATATTTTAGCAGAAGAAGTCTCAGAAAAAGCAGAATTGCGGGCATATTTACGAGACTATTTGATGAAATCGGGTTCCTTTGTTTCGCGCATCAAAGATGAACATCCCGAAGGAAGCACTAAATTTGAAATGTACCGCAATTATCAAGTTGCTGTTAAAAACATTCAACCTCATAATATGCTAGCTTTATTCCGGGGTGAAACGGAAGGGATTTTAGACTTGGATCTTGCCTTCGATGAGTCTACTGTACTCTCCTATCTCGAATCTCAGGAAATTAAAACTAAGGTGAAAGCAGTCAGAGAATTTTATCAAGCGATGCTCAAAGATGCCTTCAATCGGTTGATGAAAACATCTCTAACTACGGAGGTACGTAGTAATAGGAAAGCTGACGCAGATTTGGAGTCAATTAAGACATTTGAAACCAATCTTCGGGAGTTATTACTATCGGCTCCCGCTGGGATGAAACCGACATTAGCTGTAGATCCGGGATTTCGGACTGGGTGTAAGGTTTCTGTACTATCAGAAACGGGTAAATTTTTAGAATATCAGACAATTTTCCCCCATCAAGCAGTTGCACAGCGTCAACAATCTGCTAATACTATTAAGCGGATGATTGAGACTTACAAAATTGAGTTAATCGCGATTGGTAATGGCACAGCTTCTCGCGAGACAGATGAGTTTATTGCTGAAGTTTTGGCAACCTTAGAAAGAAAGCCAATTAAAGTGATGGTGAATGAATCTGGTGCATCGATTTATTCAGCAAGTGATGTAGCGATCGCAGAATTTCCCGATCTCGATCTTACAGTCAGAGGAGCTATTAGTATTGGCCGCCGCTTGCAAGATCCGCTGGCGGAACTTGTTAAAATTGACCCCAAATCCATCGGTGTAGGACAATATCAGCATGATGTCGATCAAAAACTGCTCAAAAAGAAACTCGACGACACCGTAGAAAGCTGCGTTAATTATGTCGGTGTAGACTTAAATACAGCATCCAAAGAATTGCTGACCTTTGTATCGGGAATGACACCAACTGTTGCTAAAAATATAGTTAATTACCGCAATGAAAAGGGAGCCTTTAAAAATCGCCGTCAACTTCTGAAAGTACCGAAATTGGGGCCAAAAGCTTTTGAACAAGCTGCTGGTTTCCTACGCATTCGCGGTGGCGAAAATCCACTGGATAATACAGCAGTGCATCCAGAAAGTTACTTTGTCGTGGAAGCGATCGCTAAAGATTTGAGCGTGCCGTTAGCACAGATAACACAACTATCTGAAAAAGTCAAGTCTATTAACATAAAAAAATACGTCACCGAAACCATCGGCGAACCCACCCTCCGCGATATCATTAAGGAACTGGAAAAACCGGGAAGAGACCCGCGAGATGAGTTCAAATATGCCACTTTTAAAGAGGGAATTAAAGAAATTTCCGATTTGAATGTGGGCATGGAATTAGAAGGTATTGTTACCAATGTTGCTAACTTTGGTGCATTTGTTGATATCGGCGTGCATCAGGATGGTTTAGTGCATATTTCTCAACTCGCTGACAGATTTGTGGAAGACCCAAAACTGATTGTTAAGGTGGGACAAGTGGTAAAAGTGCGCGTGCTAGAAGTTAATGAGAAATTGAAGCGCATTAGTTTATCAATGAAGTTACAAGAGCAACAAAATAGCGATAGAAAAGCTACCAGCAAGCCTCAGCAATCACCTACTCTTAATGATTTGAAAGCTAAGTTTAATAGGAGGTAATACTAAATCAGGTTTGATATCTCCTTTATTATTCGGCGATTGAAATCGCTACTACACAAACGAAGTCCGCCTACGCGGACTAAAGAATAAAGAGAGTATTTAAGCCTGATTTGGTATAATACTAAATCAGGGTTAGTCATCCCCTTGATTAGTAATTTAGGATTTACGTATTACTTACGTAACACCGCCATCCTGGCGGTCAAATCACCGCCAAGATGGCGGCGTTACATATTTTTGTGTAAGTCCTGTAATTATCCATCTTATCCATCGTCATTGTTCGCTGTGCGAAGCAATCGCAGAGACTAGGCGATTGCTTCGCACGGCGAACAATGACAAAATTGTGTTAGTATGGCTAAGTCCTGAACAATTAACAATTAACAGTTAACAATTAACAATTAACAACTGGAGCTCGAAAAATTCCTGCCAGATTAGCAACTCCTGCTATTAACCGATCGGGCTCAATGGGTTTAGATAAGTGCATCTGGAAACCCGCTTGCAGTGCTCGTCGGCGCTCTTCAACTCTGGCGTAGGCAGTCAGTGCGATCGCAGGCATATTTCCTCCCCGCAGCGCTTCCATTTCTCTCACCCGCGCGATCAACTGATAGCCATCTGCTTCCGGCATTCCAATATCGCTTAACAGCAAGTCCGGCCAATAGTTCTCCAGTGCTGCTAGGGCCCCCGCCACCGATGCCGCCGATCGCACCTGAGCTCCGTGCTCCTCCAACACAGCAATCAAAAACTCGCGGCTGTCATCGTCATCATCCACCACCAGCAATTGCAAATTCGCCAGACTGGGGATAGCGATCGCATCTCCCACGCCTTGGAGTTGAGGCATTTCCTCCACTGCACCTCGATCGATCTGGCAAGTTGCGATCGGCAGAGAAACCGTAAATTTCGCCCCGATACCGCTGCTGTTGTTTTCAGCACCAACTGTACCGCCGTGCAGTTCCACCAAATGGCGGACGATCGCCAGTCCCAATCCCAAACCCCCGTAAGACCTAGTTGTAGTGCTATCAGCTTGGCGGAAGCGATCGAAAACATAAGGGAGAAACTCAGCAGAAATACCAATTCCCGTATCTATAATCTGAATTTCCGCATAGTCGCCAACTAATTCTAATCGCACCTCTACTTTGCCACCTTCGGGAGTAAACTTAATCGCATTTGATAGTAAATTCCAAACCACTTGCTGCAAGCGATCGCTATCGCCTATAACTTGACCAATATCCGAAATACAGACAAATTCTATTGCAATTGATTTCGTCTCAGCCAACGGCCGCAGAGCATCAATTGCCACCTCAATCACATACCCTAACGGAATCGGATGTAAATTTAAATTTAGCTTGCCCCGCAGAATCCGCGAAACATCTAGAATATCTTCGATCAGTTGCGCTTGAGATTTAGCATTGCGCTCAATTGTTTCTAGAGCTTTATCAATCGTTGCCTGGTCAAATTTTTTAGCCCGAAGTAACTTAGACCAGCCAAGAATTGCATTTAAAGGAGTGCGAAGTTCGTGAGAGAGAATAGCCAGAAACTCATCCTTCATCCGATTCGCTCTCTCAGCTTCGTGCCGCGCCACCTGCTCGCCGATTAACCTGCCTCGCTCTTCCTCTGCTTGCTTGCGGTCTGTGATATCGATAATTGTACCAACATGACCGATCGGTTTGCCCAAATCCGAAAACATGGGCGACGACTGCACATGAACCCAGCGCATACTTCCGTTGGCACTTAATCGAAACTCTTCGGAATATTCTTGACCTGTTTCCATCCATGCCAACCAATCTGCTACCACGCGATCGCGATCTTCGGGATGAACCGATCGCTGCCAAACATCTATCAAACCTTCCTCTAAATTTAACCCACAAATCCCTTTACAGCGCGGGTTAATATAAGTACAGCGACCTTCTACATCAGCGAGATAAATTCCCAGCGGCGAACAAGCACTCAACGTCCGAAACCGCTCTTCACTTTTACTCAGTTCAGTATTAACAGCAGCTAGCTCTGCGGCTTGGCGCTTAACCTCAACTGTTTTTTGAAATAATTCAACAAATACCGCCACTTTTGATGTCAATATTTCCGCTTCAATCGGTTTAAAAAGATAATCCACCGCACCCAAAGAATAACCTTTGAAAACCTGAGAGTCATTACTGGTAAATGCAGTGATAAAAATAATGGGAGTTAAGCGCGATCGATCTCTAGAGCGAATCAATGTTGCCGTCTCAAATCCATCCATTGCCGGCATCTGCACGTCGAGCAGAATTACCGCAAAATCCTCATTAAGCAGACATCTTAGAGCTTCCGCACCTGAATTTGCTTTTACTAAATTGTAAGAGGTACTGTTGAGAATAGCTTCCAGAGCCAGCAAGTTTTCTTCATGATCGTCAACTAAGAGTACATTTACTTTATCTTCATGCTGGATATTCATAGTTTTTTAATCTTTAATTGTTAGTAAATTGACCAAACAGGGAGCGATTTTTGATAGAGGTAAAATCCAGTCTACTTCAAAAGTTGCGATCGCCGCTGCTGGCATTACTCGGCATTCAGCCGAATCTGGTTCCTGTACAAATGTCAATCCTCCTTCAGCTTTAATTTTTGCCAGTCCTTGACTTCCATCGCAGCTTGCTCCTGTTAAAATTATGCCAATTGTTTTCTCACCAAAAGTATCAGCAGCAGACTCAAATAGGGCATCAATTGAAGGCCGCGCGTAAGAGATCGGAGCCTCAGTTGATAGTGCGAATGTAGGAGAGCCACGATTTTGAATTTTAGATAGTGGATTGTGAATAGCTTCTCTTGGATCGTTCGCGAATGTTATCAAATAGTTTTCCTGCAAGCTAAATTCACCGCCATCGGGGGATTCAATTAGCAAGTGATAATCAGCAGGAGCCAAATAAACTATTCCCGGTAAGATTGTCTCTTTGTCTTCCGCTTCTCTCACTCGGAGAGAGCTTTGCCGCTGTAAATAATCCAGCAGCATATTGTTAGAATTTTTGTGGCGGTGTTGCACGATAACTATCGGCAAGGGAAAGGTTGCTGGCAAATCAGCTAGCAGCACAGACAGAGCATTTAGCCCTCCCAAAGAAGTGCCAACCACAACTATTTCAAAATCGCTCTTATTTAACTCTCCGGTAAAGTTTTTCACTGCTTTCTATCGTCTCATAGTGTTTGTGGTAAGGGGTAAAATTGAGAGTCTCCTGATGTCCTAGTCCCAAAACTCCAAACATTCCCAGACTCTCATACAATAGCTTATGTACCCGTTGTTGGAGGGATGGATTGAAATAAATCAACACATTGCGGCAGAAAATCGCATTAAATTCATTAAAAGAACTATCCGTTGCGAGGTTATGGTGAGAAAAGATAATATTTTCTTTGAGCGAAGCCCGAAAAATTGCATTGTCATAGGCAGCAGTGTAATACTCTGAAAATGATTTTTTTCCACCCGCTTGCTGGTAAAGCTGAGTATATTCTTGCATTTGTTTCAGCGGAAATATTCCCGCCTTTGCTTTTTTTAACACTACTTCATTCATATCCGTAGCGTAAATTCTACAGCGATCGTAAAGTCCTTCTTCCTGTAGCAAGATTGCCATAGAATAGACTTCTTCCCCGGTTGAACATCCCGCGTGCCAGATGCGAATAAAAGGATAGGTACGTAGCAACGGCACAACTTTATTCCTGAAAGTAATGTAAAAGCTAGGATCGCGGAACATCGCCGTTACATTCACAGAAAGACCGAGGAGCAAGCGGTCTAGATATGCCGGATTGTGAAGTACCTTTTCCTGAAGTCCAGAGACGCTATTGAGGCTTTCCGAGCGAATAGTATTCCAAATTCGACGCTTGAGAGAAGCAAAAGCATAATTGCGAAAATCAAATCCGTAATAGCGAAACATTCCCTCTAGTAGGAGCTGAATTTCGATTGTTTCAAGTTCATGGCCGTTGTTCATTGGAAATTGTTAGTTGTTGGTTGTTAGTTGTTAGTTGTTGGTTGTTAGTTGTTGGTTGTTGGTTATTGTTTATCCTTGGCACGTTGTTTTTTTGCAGCACCTTCTAAGTAATTCAGGGAGAAATTTAGTTTGTCTGCTGATTTTTAATTTTTTAGCGAGTCGATCGCTTGCGATTATTCAACTTTGTTTCTTTCCACCGCTACCTCATAACAACAATTCACAACTAACCACTAACAACTAACCATTATCGATAAAGCCAAACGCGCAACAGTGATATTAACTGTTCGGTATCGACAGGTTTAGTAATGTAGTCAGACGCACCAGCGTCGATACACTTTTCGCGATCGCCTTTCATAGCTTTAGCCGTCAAAGCAATCATTGGTAGCGAACTAAATTGAGGTATATTGCGAATTGCTTGCATGGTCTCGTAACCATCCATCTCTGGCATCATCACATCCATCAGCACAATATCGATCTCAGGTGAGTTTTGCAAGACAGTAATCCCATCTCTACCATTTTCTGCATACATAACTTGCATTTGATGGCGTTCTAGCATACTCGTGAGAGCAAAAATATTTCGCACGTCATCATCTACAATCAAGACTTTTTTGCCAATGAGAGTAGAATCAGTTTGATAGAGTTGCTCTAGCATTTGACGCTTTGGTTCCGGCAAATTTGCCTGGACTCGGTGCAGGAAGAGAGCCGTTTCATCTAACAGGCGCTCTGGCGATCGCACATCTTTAATAATGATAGTTTCCGCCATCCGCTTGAGTTGAATTTCTTCTGCTCTGCTCAACTCTTTTCCGGTGTAAATAATAATCGGCAAACTTTTCAAATTTGCATCTTGCTTAATCAGCTCAATGAGCTCAAACCCACTCATATCTGGTAGTCCTAGATCCATAACGATACAGTCAAAATGTCCAGAATTCAAAATTGTTAGCGCCTCTGCACCAGTCCCCACTGCCGTTGTATAAACGTCGTGATTCCCGATTAAATCGATGATGCTGAAACGCTGCGTTTCGTCGTCTTCGACAACTAGCAAACTTTTCACTTGCCGCTCTACAAAACCCTTAATATCAGTCAAAGCTTTACTCAGCGCTTCGCTGCTGACAGGTTTTTGGAGGTACGCGATCGCACCTAACTGTAAACCGCGTTGTCGCCCTTCCTCAACGGATACAATGTGAACGGGAATATGGCGCGTATTCGGATCGTGCTTCAAACGATCGAGCACCGTCCAACCATCCATCACAGGTAAATTTAGATCCAGCATAATCGCCGTGGGCTTGAACTCTCGCGCCATCACCAAACCGATATCGCTCCGCAAAGCCACTAAACCTTTAAAACCATGTTCCCGCGCCATATCCAAAAGAATGCGGGCAAAATTTACATCATCTTCGATAATCAAAAGCACGCGATCGCCATCCTCAATATTTTCGCGATCGTCTGAGATGGAAGGCGACGGGTAAGGTGCCGGTAATTGGAAATTGGGGGAAGTAGCTGCGGAAGAAATAACAGGCAATACTGAATAATTAGCAGAGGGCAATTGGGCGGTTTGCCTGTCATTTGTTCCCAATGTCCTGTTATTCATCATCCGCGATTCTTGGTAAGTTTGGGGCATATAAAGCGTGAACGTACTTCCTTCACCAGGGCGACTCGTCAATTGAATTTCTCCACCTAATAGATTAGCGATCTCTCTGCTAATGGACAAACCCAAACCCGTGCCGCCATATTTACGGCTAGTGCTGCCATCAGCTTGCTGGAAAGCCTCAAAAATAACTCTGTGTTTTTCAGGAGAAATACCAATGCCGGTATCGCTAACTGAGAAAGCCAAAACAGTAGCCGAATTAGTTAAAGTTTCTATCTCTAAACTCCAGCCTTCCCGCGCCACTTCCACGCTCAATTTTACTTCACCCCGCTCTGTAAACTTAAACGCATTTGAGAGCAGATTCTTCAAAACTTGTTGCAGGCGTTTTGCATCAGTATAAAGACCTTTTGGCACTGCCCCGCTCAACTCTATTAGAAAACTCAACTTCTTATCCTGTGCAACTTGGCGGAACGTGCGATCTAAATGATCTCGCAAGTCAGTAAATAGCACTTGCTCGATTTCCACTGACATCGTGCCCGATTCAATCTTAGCAAGATCCAAAATGTCATTAATCAGCCCTAGCAAATCGGTTCCTGCGGAGTAAATTGTGCGCGTGTAATCAACTTGCTTGAGAGTCAAATTGCCATCAGTATTTTCAGAAAGTAATCTGGCGAGAATCAGCAGCGAATTTAGCGGAGTACGCAACTCATGAGACATATTTGCCAGAAATTCTGACTTGTATTTGGAAGTCAGAGCCAACTGTTCGGCTTTTTCTTCTAGCGACCTCCTCGCCTGTTCAATTTCTCGGTTTTTCCGCTCAACTTCCTGATTTTGCAGCGCTAGCAATTCTGCTTTTTCTTCTAGTTCCTCATTCGTCTGCTGCAACTCTTCCTGCTGGCTCTTCAACAGTTCTTCAGATGCTCTTAGCGACTGCGCTTGCTGTTCTAGCCGCTTGTTAGTTTCTGTGAGTTCCTTTTGCTGAGCTTGTAACTCTTCTGCTAAAGATTGCGACTGTTTCAGCAACTCTTCTGTCCGCATACTTGCCGCAATTGTATTTAAAACAATGGCGATACTTTCTGTGAGTTGATCGAGGAATGTTAAGTGAATTTCGCTGAAGCGGCGGAACGAAGCTAGCTCAATTACTGCTGTCACCTGTCCTTCAAATAGTACGGGTAAAACCACGACATTCAGCGGCGTAGATTCTCCCAATCCCGAACTAATTTTAACGTAATTATCCGGGACTTCTGTTAACAGTATTCGCTCTTTTTCCAGGGCGCATTGCCCTACCAAACCTTCGCCTAAATTGAATTTATTTCCTAAGTTTTTACGTTCGCGGTAGGCGTAGGTACTTAACAGTTTCAGAAAGGGATCGTGCTCCACAGAGTCCATCATAAAGAAAACGCCATGCTGAGCAGAAACCAGAGGTGTTAATTCCGAGAGAATTAGTTTAGAAACAGTTTCTAAATCCCGCTGACCTTGTAGCATTCGAGTGAATTTAGCGAGATTTGTTTTCAGCCAATCTTGCTCAGTATTTTTCTGCGTTGTCTCCCGCAGATTCGCAATCATTTGGTTAATGTTGTCTTTAACAATGGCAACTTCTCCTTCAGCGGCGACGGAAATTGACCTGGTTAAATCGCCTTTTGTTACCGCAATTGCCACTTCTGCGATCGCGCGCACCTGAGTAGTCAAATTCGCCGCCAATTCATTCACGTTATCCGTCAAATCTCGCCACGTCCCCGCCGCACCCGGAACCTTCGCCTGGCCGCCTAATTTCCCTTCAATTCCCACTTCCCGCGCCACTGTCGTAACTTGATCGGCAAATGTCGCCAGCGTATCGATCATCTCGTTAATCGTATCTGCCAGAGTCGCAATTTCTCCCTTCGCTTCCAGCATTAATTTGCGCTTCAAATCGCCATTTGCTACCGCTGTCACGACTTTAGCAATTCCCCGTACTTGTGCTGTCAAATTGCCCGCCATCGAGTTAACATTATCCGTTAAATCTTTCCAAGTTCCCGCAACTCCTTTCACCTCAGCTTGACCGCCCAATTTACCCTCAGTTCCTACCTCCCGCGCCACCCGCGTTACCTCAGAAGCGAAGGAATTAAGCTGATCCACCATCACGTTAATAGTATCTTTCAACTCCAGAATTTCGCCTTTGACATCGACGGTAATTTTCTTAGATAAATCCCCATTTGCCACCGCTTTTGTCACTTCCGCAATATTCCGCACCTGCGCCGTCAAATTCCCCGCCATCAAGTTAACATTATCGGTTAAATCTTTCCAAGTTCCCCCTACACCCCGCACGTAAGCTTGCACGCCTAATTTACCTTCCGTTCCCACTTCTCTTGCAACTCTAGTTACTTCTGATGCGAAGGAACTTAACTGATCCACCATGATGTTAATAGTGTTTTTCAGTTCCAGAATTTCGCCTTTAACATCTACAGTGATTTTCTTAGATAAGTCACCATTTGCCACCGCAGTTGTCACTTCCGCAATGTTCCGCACCTGCGCTGTTAAATTCCCCGCCATCGAGTTAACTGAATCCGTTAAATCTTTCCAGGTTCCAGCAACTCCTCGCACTTCAGCTTGTACCCCTAATTTCCCTTCAGTTCCTACCTCCCTCGCCACCCGCGTTACCTCAGAAGCGAAGGAATTTAACTGGTCAACCATCGTGTTAACGGTGTTCTTTAGTTCCAGAATTTCACCTTTAACATCTACAGTAATTTTCTTAGATAAATCGCCATTTGCTACCGCCGTCGTCACAGCCGCAATATTTCGCACTTGCGCCGTCAAACTGCCTGCCATAAAGTTAACGCTATCCGTTAAATCCTTCCAGGTTCCTGCTACGCCTCGGACATCCGCTTGCCCGCCCAGCTTACCTTCGGAACCTACTTCTCTCGCCACCCGCGTTACCTCAGATGCGAAGGAATTAAGTTGATCCACCATCACGTTAATGGTGTTTTTCAGTTCTAAGATTTCGCCTTTAACCTGTACTGTAATCTTCTTAGATAAGTCACCATTTGCCACAGCGGTTGTCACATCAGCAATGTTACGAACTTGTGCTGTTAAATTCCCCGCCATTGAGTTAACTGAATCCGTTAAATCTTTCCAAGTTCCCGCGACTCCCTGCACTTCAGCTTGTACGCCTAATTTCCCTTCCGTTCCCACTTCCCGCGCCACCCGTGTTACCTCAGATGCGAAGGAATTTAACTGGTCAACCATCGTGTTAACGGTGTTTTTTAGTTCCAGAATTTCCCCTTTAACATCTACGGTAATTTTCTTAGATAAATCGCCTTTTGCCACCGCCGTTGTCACTTCCGCAATGTTCCGCACTTGCGCTGTTAAACTACCTGCCATAAAGTTAACGCTATCCGTTAAATCCTTCCACGTTCCTGCTACTCCCTTAACTTCTGCTTGACCGCCAAGTTTACCTTCAGAACCCACTTCTCTCGCCACCCGCGTTACTTCCGAAGCGAAGGAATTTAACTGATCCACCATGATGTTAATAGTGTTTTTCAGTTCCAAAATTTCACCTTTAACATCTACAGTAATTTTCTTAGATAAATCGCCATTTGCTACCGCAGTTGTCACATCAGCAATGTTCCGCACTTGTGCTGTTAAATTCCCTGCCATTGAGTTAACTGAATCTGTTAAATCCTTCCAAGTTCCTGCCACTCCTCTAACTTCAGCTTGTACTCCTAATTTCCCTTCAGTTCCTACTTCCCTCGCCACCCGCGTTACCTCCGATGCAAAGGAACTCAACTGATCCACCATGATGTTAATAGTGTTTTTCAGTTCCAGAATTTCCCCTTTAACATCTACAGTAATTTTCTTAGATAAATCGCCATTGGCCACTGCGGTTGTCACTTCCGCAATGTTCCGCACTTGTGCTGTTAAATTCCCCGCCATTGAGTTAACTGAATCTGTTAAATCTTTCCAAGTTCCTGCCACTCCTCGCACTTCAGCTTGTACCCCTAATTTCCCTTCAGTTCCTACTTCCCTCGCCACCCGCGTTACTTCCGATGCAAAGGAACTCAACTGATCCACCATTGTGTTAACAATTTGGGCAGTTTGAAGAAATTCTCCTTTTAGGGGTCTATCTTCTATTTCTAAAGCTATAGTTTGCGATAAATCTCCTTTAGCTACCGCCCGAATTACTCTAGCAGTTTCCGAGGTCGGCTGGACTAAATCTGTAATTAGGGTATTGACAGAATTGACACTAGCTGACCATGAACCTTCAGCATTGCCGATGGTTGCCCGCTGTGCGATTTTGCCTTCTTTACCAACAACCGTGCCAATCCGGTCGAGTTCGGCTGCCATTCTTTCATTAAGCTCGATAACATCATTAAGTGTGTCAGCAATTTTCCCTGCAAGACCGGTCTGGTCTATAGGCATCCGAACTGAAAAGTCCCCTTTTTTGACAGCGACTAAGGTTCTAAGTAGCTGTTTTGCATAAAGATTATCGGAATTGACCTTGGTTATCTGTGCAGTTGACATAAATGTTACCTTTTGCGAGTTGGAAGGGGTTTCCTGATGTTGAAAGTTGATAGTTTGCAGTAGGGGCGAGGGTAGGTCTTCCCCTAGCTCTAATGAGTTTTTGGGAATGATATTATTGCTATTATCTGACTAAGGTACTAGCTGGTTGCTTCTGTCAAAAGGTGGATGACAATTCCGATCCCTGGTATTATCAAATTCAGTTTGTTCTGCCCTTCCCCGATTCTCCCTATCCTGCGATCGCCCCTACCTCTCCCCTCGCCTTCCAGTTTATAAAAAGTGGACTATTGCAATTACCCTCTTGAGCATTGAAGTTTGGGTCTGTAATAATCAGAGACACAACAGGCAAGTCAACAAACCTTGTTAAACCATATTGGACTGTCGGAAGCGCGGAGTGCGCCTGTCGCTTCCGATCTCCTTTCCTAGCTGCTAGGAGAGGTTTTTTTGTAAGAAGGGGCTACGATGCTCAGGGCTAGGGGCTAGGGGCTAGGATGCTCAGAGCTAGGGGAAGAAGGGGCTAGGGCGTGTTTTCTTGCCTCGTTGTATCCTAGAAAATAGGTAAAAATACGCGATTGCCTACGGCAGTGCGCTCCGCGCGATCGCAAGCAGTTAACGCTCATGAAGCGAGGAGACTTAAGTAACCCCTGCGTTTTAGCAGCTTTAATTTATTATTAATTCCCTCAACTATTCCATTGTTTGTTCTTTGTTCAAAATATCCTACTATCTCTGAAAACCACCTTTTAATAGTGTTTGCACTCTTTTTATAGTAAGGTTCTGCTTTTTTTAACCAATCAATAAGCGCAACAAAGCATGGTCTCGTTTGCCAGACAAAGAAGTGCGATCGCCAGCTAATTTAAAATAGAAGAGGATTTATGGACAATTTATTGATTTAAGCGTTGGAGAGTTAAAAATAATTTTGTCGCAGCAGCAAACCATCCTGGTAAGTTGACAAATCGCTACTTGCTGTCCAGATGTCAAAAGCCTACCATCTTGTCCTGAGAATGACAATAGCGGCGCGAAAATTGTAACTTTTAGCAACTTTACATTAACTTTATATTAAACCTATTTACTTTCAGACATTTTCCTTAGAGGCTCTTAATTAGCAATCTTTAAACTCTTTAATATATTAGTACAAATAGATTAAGTGCCAGTATTTTCACTCAAAAGGGTGAAGCTTAACCGCCACGCCATCATCGAATATAATAGTAGGCTCTATTGAATGACAACGAGGCACAAGCTTTGATTTCCCAAGAGTTCCTACAAAGCATCGCCGCCTCGCGCGGCATCAGACCAGCAGAATTAGAAGTGCTGTCCCTCTCACTATCAGGCATCTCCACCACTGAGATCGCCTCCCAGTTGGACATCAGCGAGGACTTAGTTCGCAAAAGACTCAGCAGAATTTACATTAAATTTGAAATCGAAGGACGAGGCCCAGTCAAATTCGCCAAACTGCAACAGCTACTCCACAACCTCTATCAAACTCATCTCGCCTCCGAAAGAGAACCCAAAATTGGGGTAATTGAGACGGGCTTGACAGATAACAACTCAGATTTACAAATAACAACTCATCCCTTAAATCCGTTACATAATCCGTTGCCAACTTCCTCCACAACTCACAATTCCCAGATTTTAAATCGAATAGATTGGAGTGAAGTCATAGATGTGTCAATTTTCTACGGCCGAGCAGAAGAATTAGCACAATTAGAACAGTGGATTGTCCGAGATAGCAGCCGCTTAATAGCAGTCGTCGGATTAGGAGGAATTGGCAAAACAGCACTTCTAACCAAACTAACACAACAAATTCAATCCTACTTTGATTGTGTCATTGGGCGAAGTCTCCACAACGCCCCGCCCCTAGAAAGTATACTAGCAGATTTGCTTAAATCCCTATCTCATCCTCACGAACCCGAACTGTCAGAAAAAGTAGATGAAAGAATCGTACAGCTAATTTCTTATTTGCGCGATCGCCGCTGCTTACTGGTACTCGACGACGTGCAAGCTCTCCTCCGCAGCAATGACGTTTACGGTCGCTACCTTCAGGGATATGAAGGGTATGGCGCACTTTTTAGGCGAATTGCAGAAGAACAGCATCAAAGCTGCTTAGTTCTCATTAGTCAAGAAAAACTGAGAGAAATTTCCCTGTTAGAAAATCCATCGCGCTCCATCCATTCCTTAAAATTAGAAGGATTGAAACCCGAAGATGCTCAGCAAATATTACTAGGGAAAAATTTAACAGGAAAACAATCTTGGCAAGAGCTAATTCAGCATTACCGAGGCAATCCTTTACACTTAAACCTGATTGCAGCAACGATTGAAAATATCTTTAACAGAGACGTTGGTGAATTTGTAAAATTGAAAACTACCGTCAGCAATACCGGAATCCTAGACGAGCCATTCCAGCGACTATCAGCTTTAGAAAAACAAGTCATGCAATGGCTGGCTAAGGAAGACAAAGCCCTGTCATTTCAACAATTGCGAGCTAAAATAGAAGAAATAGCAACTTCAGACTTAATTGAAGTCTTGGACTCGTTAGGAGGAAGGTATCTGATCGAAAAAGTCAAAAGCAAAGATACAAACGAATTCCTCTTTACCTTACAACCAGTTATTAAGAAATATGTCACAAAATATCATTTCTCATCCGCGCCGAAATTGTAGGGGCGGTGTCCCCGTACCCGCCCTAACACTAACATAGCAATCACGGGGGATTGCCCCTACAAAAATTACACACACAACTTAACCTACTTTTTTATGTGAGCTACTGCATAAACCCTGACTGCAAACATCGCCAAAATCCTGACAACTTAGAGTGCTGTCAAGATTGTGGTACTCCCTTGCTTATTAATCAGTGTTATCAACTCATTAAACCTCTACGTCCCCTAGACTCCCGAAATTCCACCGATATTTTTGAAGTCTACGATCGGGGAACTAAGAGAGTAATGAAAATTTTAAACTATGGCAATTCCCAATTAGTCGAGATGTTTGAACGGGAAGCCTTAACTTTGCAGCAACTAAATCATCCCGGAATTCCCAAAGTAGAAATAGACGGCTATTTCACTTTTACACCCCGCCATAGTTCCCAGACACTTCACTGCTTAGTCATGGAAAAAATTGAAGGTCAAAATTTAGAGCAGTGGCTAACTCAAAACAAACCTATTTCTCAATCTCTCGCCCTCAAATGGCTGAGGCAATTAATAGAAATTCTCGACGCAGTACATCAAAACCATTTCTTCCACCGCGATATTAAACCCTCTAATATTATGCTAACTTCCCAAGGTCAATTAGTTTTAATTGATTTTGGAACAGCTAGGGGAATTACAGACACTTACCTCTCAATTTTGAGAGGAGGATTAAATGCTACTACAGTTATTTCAGGAGGTTACACCCCTCCCGAACAAATTAATGGCAAAGCCACACCGCAATCAGACTTCTACGCTTTAGGGCGAACCTTCGTTCATTTACTAACAGGTAAAGCTCCTACTGACCTACCCATTAATCCTACAACAGGTCAGTTAGTTTGGCGAGATCGAGCCTTGCAAGTTTCACCCCCATTTGCGGATTTTATTGATGAATTGATGGCTGCCATACCAGCCGACCGCCCCAGAGATATAACTGCTATTTTGCGATACTTAACGGCAAAAAATCTCTTTGTGCGAAGCCTGTGGTGGCTGGTGAATTCTCGCAGATTTCAACATCGAGTTGGTCTGTCAATTACTCTAGCAGTTCTTGGTCTAGGAATTTATCGACTGTCATTTCCCTGGATTGCTCAACACTACTACGAACAGGGATTAATTGCTCAACAATCTCAAGAATTAGACCAAGCTAAAAACTACTATGAAACAGCTTTAAAATTCAATTCCAAAGATTCTAAAATTCATAATAATATCGGATTGATTTGCAAAGCTCAAAAGGATTTTATTTGTGCGGAAAATCAGTATAGAAAAGCTCTGGAGATTAACCCTTTTAATCCTGTTGCTGTCTACAATTTGGGAGGGTATTATGATGATTTAGGAGATTTTGAAAAAGCTGAAATTCAATACCGACTTGTCATGCAGTCAGACAGAGATGTAGCAGCGAATGCCGCTAGTAACTTAGCCCGCCTCAAAATTTTGCAGGGAGATAGTGAAACTGCTATTAAATTTAGTTTGCAAGGATTACAAAAAACTAACCAGCTTCAAGTGCAATCTGCTTTATACAAAAACCTTGGCTGGGCACGTTTTATGCAAACTGACTACGCCCAAGCGGAGACTGACTTGCGACGGGCAATTCAGTTAGATTCAAAGCGAACAGATGCTTACTGCTTGTTAGCACAGGTATTAGAAGTTCGGGGTGACAAAAAAAGTGCCTTAGCAGCCTGGAAAAATTGCTTGGATGACAGCAACTCCCCAAATCGGCTGGAGGTCAAGATTTGGCAAACTATGGCAATTCAGCGCATCAATGAGGCTCGCTAGTGCTATTTTAGATGAGAACGTATCACAGCTATTATGTTAAGAAATATTACAACAAGTAAATTTTGGCGTAAAAATAACGGTTAATTCCTGAGAGCTAAGTTGAAGGATTCAAACATGGCAGTTATGAAACGTCAAATATCTACTTCATTAGCTCTAGGATTACGGTTATTAGTTCTAAGTCTCACCTTAGCCAGTATAAATTGGAATCAGACTACAACACTGCTATTAGCAGAAACAATTCCTAACACTTCCGAAGTTAATGTATTAATTTCACAAACAAAGACAAATTGCGATCCCGAAAATGGCTGTCCTGAAGATCCTCGCGGCTCTATTGCAAACCCTAATACTCCCTATATTATCAGCCCGTTTGATGAGACAAATTTGCTTAATGACAAACCTTCAATATCGTGGCACGCCGTCCCCGGTGCAATTAATTACACTGTGCGTTTGAGAGATATAAAAGGTTCAGGCTTAGACTGGGAAAGAACTGTTGATAACTTCTCTACATTGGATTTAGGTGAAATTAAAATGCCTTATCCAGATGATGCAGCCGCTTTACAACCAGGAAGCAAATATAAACTAATTGTTGAAGCTAGGAGTCAAGCCACCCAGAAGCGTATAGAAGCTGGAACGGCACAATTTAGAATGTTGAGCAAAGAGGATATCGAACAGTTAAGAGAGGCTATTGAAAAAATAGATAAATCTAATTTTTCTAAAGAGGAGAAGGCATTTCTGTTGTCTGATATTTACAAAGATAAAGAATTAAATGCTGAGATGCGAGAAATGCTGGAAGGATTGGTAATAGCAGGCAGTAAAAAAGCTAAAATTTATCGTCTTTTAGGTGATCTCTATCGGCGGCAAGGATTAATTGATTTTGCCAAATCTCGATATGAAATAGCAGTCAGGTTGGCAACAACTGCACAAGATTCTAAAGAATTAGCAGCAGCACAAGCCGGGCTGAATAAAACTAATGAATTACTCAAAAAACGTAATGGTATAACTCCTTAATGACGAATCAAAGCCAGCTTCCCACTAAAATGAATGGAGCCCAGTAATAAGGATGAGCATACTTCTTGTAACCTTCTTTATTCTCAGGGTTTTTCAAGAAAGAAATTTGCGCTTTTCGCAGCGCTTCAGCTTTAGTTAAACCAGCCTTTAAACCCCGATAAAACTCACCCATCAACAAAGAAGTAGATTTGTCACTCACATTCCACAAACTTGCCAGCGTACTCCGAGCACCTGCTTGTACTGCGACCCCTGCAATACCCAAACCGGCTCGTTTATCTCCTGTTGCTGTTTGGCAAGCGCTGAGGACAAGTAACTCAATAATATCGCGGCTGCTTTCGGTTCTACCCCTCAATAAACGGTCTAATTGCCTAATATTAATCCGAGTATCATGGGCTAGAATTACTGTTTGTTCGGGGTTAGAACTGAAGATGCCATGAGTCGCAATATGAAGCACTGGAAATGTAGAAGTAGTAACTTTATTTTGAAAACGCGCTTTAGTAAAATCTTCATTGTAAAGTATTTCACTTTTTACTGTATTTTTTCTAATTTCATCTAATTCAGGTTTGATATTAATAAGTTCCTCAAAATAGGGTTCTTCTTGTTTAAAACTCGGCCCTTTACTAACGCCAGCAATTAAAACTCTTGATTGTTGCCAAGGTAAAAATTTAGGTTCCAGACTGCGAGCGCCTAAACTCACGGTAATGCTATACTTTTCTACCAAGTACTGATTGTCTTCATCTTGTAATAAAGCCATAGGAATACTTTGCAGTTCGCTGTCCAGTACAAATACCAATGTGCCTGTTTTTGGCAAATAACTTTTAGCAGGAGCAATTAACAGTTGATAAAGTTTTTGAGAACTAGATAAAATATCTGTAGAGGCGTTGTTATTAGGTATAAAATTTTTGTTTTGTAGGGTACTTCGCAAAGTTTTGACTGTACTTTGAAATTCCTGCCAATCAACACTGTAATAGTGGTATTGAGGCAAGTTATTTGGTTGGCCAAGGCTGACAATAACTTCAACTTTTTTCTGATCTTCTAAGGCAATTATATAGAAGACTGCATCGGGCAGAGTATTAACTTTACTTAACGAGATTAAGCCCAGAGAGCTACATTGTAGAAAATTTTGTAATTCTGCAAATTGAAGCTGTCCAATTACTTCCGTTACTCGCTTAAGTCTGTCTTGATTGAGTTCCGATTGCAAGAGCAAACGAATTAAATCATCATAGACTGGTTTGACGTTCTCCCGAAAGGAAAATTGCACGTCGGGATTGATGGATAGTAAATCTTGACGTACTGGTTCAAGAGTATTCACAGCAATATTATAGGCTGCGATCGCATCTGGCATCCTTCCAGTTTTTTCGTAAATATTTCCTAACTGATATTGCCACTTATACGCAATATCGTTAGCTTGAATTGATTGGGATAAATATACTGCTTTTTCCGTCGAACTTTCAGCTAAAGAGAGTTGATTTATTTGTTCATCTTTATACAGCTTGCCAAGGACACCATAAGCATAAGCTTCTGCTCGTTGATTTTTTAAATCTTTAGCCTGCTGGAGGGCATCTTTGGCGTATTGGATAGCCACAACTAATTGCTCGTTGGGCTTGAGATTGAGCTTTCCCAAACTAATCGCTAAGTTAAGTTTGGCATAAATTGACTGAATTGGTGGCAAGTTTGAAAATAAAGTTGAACTGTTAAAAATTTCATTAACTTGAGGTTGAATTTGAGACTGAAATTGAGCTAGTTTACGTTTAATTTCTGGGATATCTCTGCTCTTCAGTTCTGCTTCTAACCAATCTGCGATTTCTATTAACAAACTCAAGCGATTTAGTTTTGATTGCAGTTGGTTTGCAGTCGCACCATCGCTTGCTTCTTGATATAATCTTAAAGATTGCTCGGCTTTTTCAATCGCATCTATTCTATCGCTTGACAATTCTGTTCTTTCGTATGAATTTCGCATTCGGTTGTAAAAACCTCGTTTGGTATTTCCATAGCTAAGTAAACCGACACTAACTTCTGGAAACAAATTCAATGTTCTAGCCATTTCTAAACTCTTTTTCAAAACCTCTTCAGAGTTATCTATGTTGCCAATTATCCGTAAAACATCACCGAGATTTTGCAATCCAATTGTTACTACTTTAGAAGTATCTAATTTTCCCAGAGCCTGTTGCAGAAATTCCCTTTGTTGTTGACTCTTAATGTCTGTTTCATTGGGCTGTTTACAGGCAAGATTATCTTGATAGTCAAGCTTTACGGCTGTCAGTAAAATATGACAAGCACGGCGATATTGTCCTAATGCTTGTAAAGCAATACTTTGATTAATTTGACTGCCAGCTATTCCCTCTTTGTCGCCTAATTGCGTGTAAGCTTCTGTAGCTTGTTCCCAAATTTGTAGCGCTAACTCGGCTTTCCCTAATGCTAATTGTTCATGTCCCGTGACTATGAGATTCTGAGCTTTACTACGTAGTTGTTCAGACACATTTGAGGCAGAAACAGGTGATAAACCTACATTGTTAAATTGACCTATTAGAACACAAATAAAAGCTATGAATGCTCCTAAAAATAGATGGTTTAGAAGGGATTGCACGCTGCGTGAAAATAGAGTTTTTTTTCTTGCCATGTTTTTTATAAAAAAGTTTTTGGTTACTAATTAAGTGGTTCTTTTCGTCCATTACAAGTGGGTGTGAGTGACCAAAAACTATAGGGTGTAACGACAGGTGCATCGGCGACAAGTTCCACTTGACCGCTAGCATTAATTACCCATCCTTGAGCTTCCACAAGGCGATCGCTACTGTTTTCAGAATTGCCATTGACGACTGAAGAATTTTCTGTACTTCTAGTAATTTGACGCTCATCTACCCAACCTGCACTACTGTTAAGTGGTTCGCTGGGACTCGGTGGTTGGCCGCCGCGCCCAACATTAATAAATCTGCTGATTTGCGGGTTTCCTGTCGAACAGCGGCGATCGATTAAACTGGCAACATCTACAGGAGTTTGTGGCAAAACGAGTAAGGTAGAAGTGGGGTTAATATCAGGCGTTTGGATATCTATTGTACCGCTCAACTCAGGGGTTCCCCCAGTGGCGGTAATGTCGCTGTTTAGGGTTTGTTGCGATCGCCCCTCCGTACCAAAAATACCTTGTGCGTTAATAAATACTTGTCCCCCTCTAGCTTCTTCGGAATTCGCGCTGATGTCGCTATTTTCTAATGCTGCTAAGACTCCTGTATCAATGGTGATATTACCACCTGTAGCTGAACCTCTAGCGTTAGTAGTAATGTTACTGCCTCGGCGTAGTTGCAAGTCCTGAGCTTGTAAGCGAATATTACCAAAATTACCAGCAGAAGTTGTCGCTTTCAGCGCTCCATT
The DNA here is from genome assembly GCF_000332155.1 of Kamptonema formosum PCC 6407. Taxonomy (GTDB): domain Bacteria; phylum Cyanobacteriota; class Cyanobacteriia; order Cyanobacteriales; family Microcoleaceae; genus Kamptonema; species Kamptonema formosum. The sequence goes on from NZ_KB235903.1 coordinate 489,167, forward strand.
ATCCAAGCGAATAGAGTCCGCATTTACTATCAAATTACCTGCCGATCCTGAACCGTCAGCGCTGACAGTAACTTGGGCTTCATCCTGAACAATCAACTGCCCTGCTTGAACATTCAAGTTTCCCCCCGCACCTGTAGCATCTTTCCCCGTACTAGCAAATAAACCGCTAGGAGAACCTTCATTATTGCCAATGATGTTTGTACCAAACAAGGAAACTCGCTGGTCAAAATTGGGATCTATACCGGAGATAAGAATTTTGTCAGCGGCATTAATTGTTAAATTTCCCGCTCGTCCGCTACTGCCGGTGGTCGCAATTATCTGTCCGCCACCAGTAGCATCAAACCTATTAGCATTGATAGTAATATTGCCCCCATCGCTATTATTTAGGGTTTGGGCATTAACGACTGCTCCATTTGAGACTCGAAAATTATTTGTATTTACTGTAATATCTCCGCCTTGACCCGTTCCTTTTGATTCTGTTGGAGTGAACAATCCACTTGATGATAAGTCGGAGCCTACGCCATCAATATTAACGAAATCAGCAGCGTTCACCACAATATTGCCAGATCGTCCTTGCCCTTCAGTTCTGACGATCGCTACAGCACCATTCGTGACTGAAAGGGAACCAGTAGAAATGCTAATATTTCCTCCATCGCCAACCCCTGTCAGCTTGACGCTGCTATACACGCCAGAGGACTGTTGAAATTGAAGTAGTTCCCCATCTGGCAAAGTAATCTCTTGCAAGGGCCCTAACCCATCTAAGATTGTCCGATCGCGGACAAAAAGATTGATATTACCTGCATTACCCTGTCCTTGAGTGCTGGCTGTAACTAAACCACCATTTGTCATCGCCACAGAACCACTGGAAATATTAATATTCCCTCCATTGCCGATCGCATCATTCGCTTCCGCTCTGCTGTAAATGCCGCTGGAGATGTTGTTGCTACCTGCGCCATCAAAAGAGGTGGCATTGCGAATGTGGAGATTCACATCACCAGCGTTTCCCTGTCCTAAAGTGCTGGCTTTAATGAGCGCTCCATTTGTTAAAGAAAGGCTATCGGTTGTAATGTTAATACTACCGCCTTCACCAATCGCCTCGGATTCAACGAGGTTATACGCGCCTGTGGATTCGTCGTCGTTGCCCACTCCGTCAAACGAAATAGCTCCTGTAGCGTTAATTTCAATATTTCCTGCTTGATTGCCAGCCGCGCTTACCCCTGACTTAATGCCTGCTAAAAGCCTGCTCCCTCCTGCCAAGTTCAAATTCTGAACACTAATCGCAATGCTACCGCCGCCGCCAGCACGCACGTCTACTGTGGCACCGTTTGTCAGAAATACGTCGCCTCTCGCTACCTCATCTGGAAAGCTTAAACTTAGATTATTACTATCCCAATTGATCCCAACTGTTCCCCTTCCCCTTAAGCTGCCCAACTCAACTCTACCTCCCGGAGCCTGCAAATTTCCGCCATCTAATCTCACATCGCCACCTACGATCGCGATGGTTTTGCTAGGTAAAACTTGGAGTCCGACAATTTGACCGTTGCTATCGATCGCCCTAGATTGATTGACGATGCTGCCGGGATTTGAACCGTATTGCAAGCCAATGGGTACGTTTACTCTGAGCAAAGAGGAAGTTTGATTGGGAGCGATCGCGCTAAATTCTGTCCCGTCGGCCAGCTTGATAGCCCTCGCTGTACTCGCCAAAAAGGAGCCACCAATATTTAAGCTAGCGTTGGGGCCAAAAATAATGCCGTTTGGGTTGAGGAGAAATAGGTTAGCAGTGCCGTTGGCTTTGAGGATGCCGTCAATATTAGAAATCGAGCCTCCTGTCACTCGCGTGATGATATTCTGAACATCTAGGGGGTTATTGAAGTAGGCTGTGCTGCCTGTGCGGACGGAAAACTCTTTGAAGCTGTGGAAAAGGTTGTCACCGCCTCTAGTTCCTCCTGCGATCGAGAGGGTGTTGCCAGCAGGGGTGACAGTGGAATTGACTGGTAGAGTTGCGTCTGGGACAATTTGCGCTCTTGTCGGATTAGCTTGGCCCAAGTAGCACAAGGTTATGCTGCTAAAACTCCAGAATAGAATGCCACCCTGTTTCATCAACTTACTGCAAATAATTTATTGTCAAATTATCATATTACTGGTCTTCTACAAGCCGTTACCCTCGCACGCAATTCATAAAGGCGACTGTTTCGACTTCTGTTGGCAGTGCCGCACCATCCACTTCATCCATTCGGCTGTTAATTTCTAGGCAGTATAAATGTATCTCTGAAGATTGCTATTTACCGGACTTTACAAAAAAGCGAAGTGGAAGAGTATTTTTTTCGGGCTGCCAGAATGCTCATGCAGAGCGATCGCTTACCTTTAAAATCGACTAAATGCCACAAAAACACTATGCGCCCCCTGAAATGGCGCATCCAACCCATGCGATCGCAAACCAGAAACCGTTTGGAGGTGCAGCCCGAACAGCTTGTTAAGGCGATCGGCTTTTTGAAGTGAGGCGATCGCCTTGACAACTTTTGGATTAAACAGACTTTCTGGGAAAGTTATAACTTCAGTTCCTTCTCTCCTAGTTAGGGTGATAAGTAATGCTTATTTGAATAAGTGAAGCTTCGCGGAACTTATATTGCCCAGTTGAGAGTTGCGATCGCACAAATAAATGGATAAATTCACCCGTCAATGTGCCAGTAGCGATCGCGCCTGATTGGTTATGCCATTTAGTCGTGAAATTAGCCAATCCAGAGCCAACAGTAGAACCACCGAAACAGCAACAACAATTTACCCCATACAAGAACATCACCCTACGTAGGTGCTAGGGGAAGAAGAGGTTAGGGGTAAGAAGGGGTTAGGGTTGGGGGCTAGGGATTACAAAGCGTGATGCGATCGCCAAATCCAGAAACTAAGGGACAGCAGCAGCGACAGAGAACCCAAAAGGCGGAACATCTGGCCCAAAGATGAGCAGAAAAGGTGCGATCGCCAGGTATTGACCCCAGCCGGTTGTCCTTGAAACCACTGACTGTTAACCAGTAACTCTTAATAGGCAATATTCCTGATAAATTAAACAGGTTGCATTTCTGCGGAACTAATGGCAATTTCCATTACCTGGCTAACCTCGTTAACCCCAAAATTTTTGTTGTCGCCTCTGCTGGCCACAGCAACAGAGGCAGAACCCTCAATGGTACTTGCAGGAGTGCTCTTGAGTTTAGTTGTGATTTACCTTGCCAGCAAAGTTGGCGGCGAGTTATCTAATGCGCTAGGTTTCCCCCCTGTATTAGGCGAATTAGTTGGCGGCGTACTTGTAGGAATTTCCGCCTTACACCTGCTGGTATTTCCCGAAGGAGGGGTAAATAGTTCTGATTCTATAATCATGGACTTTCTTCAGCTAACTGCTGGTTTGAGCCCCGATGCAGCAGGGGCGACTTTTCAACTCCAGAGTGAAGTCATCTCCGTCTTATCAGAATTGGGCGTGATTATCCTGCTGTTTGAAGTAGGTTTGGAGTCAAATTTAAAGGAATTACTAGCAGCGGGAGCCCAAGCAACCATTGTCGCTTTTGTAGGAGTAGCAGTACCTTTTGCTGCGGGTACTGTGGGTTTGATGACGCTGTTTGGAGTACCTGCTATCCCCGCAATTTTCGCAGGTGCAGCCTTAACGGCCACAAGTATTGGCATTACTTCCAAGGTTTTATCTGAATTAGGTAAACTCACTTCTAAGGAAGGTCAAATTATTGTTGGCGCGGCTGTAATTGATGACGTTTTAGGTATCATCGTGCTGGCTGTGGTGGCTAGTTTGGCTAAAACTGGTGAAGTAGATGTGACGAATGTCATTTATCTGATTATCAGTTCCACTGTGTTTCTAGTGGGGGCAATTCTGCTAGGAAATGTTTTCAATAAATCCTTTGTGGCGATCTCAGATCGAATTAAAACTCGCGGCGGATTGGTAATTCCTGCCCTAATTTTCGCCTTTATGCTCTCCTACATTGGTGCTGCTATTCACTTAGAAGCAATTTTAGGAGCTTTTGCTGCTGGTTTAGTCTTTGACGAAACAGATAAACGCAAAGAACTACAAAGGCAAATAGAACCGATCGCAGATGTCATGGTGCCTGTTTTCTTTGTCTGCGTTGGTGCTAAAACTAATTTGGGTGTACTTAACCCAGCAGTTCCAGCTAATCGAGAAGGTCTGATCGTCGCAATTTTCCTAATTGTAGTTGCGATTTTGGGCAAAGTTGTTACTGGTGCAGCAGTTTGGGGTCAAGGGAATATTAATCGTTTAGCGATCGGCGTTGGTATGATTCCGCGAGGCGAAGTTGGTTTAGTATTTGCAGGAGTCGGTTCTGCCAGTGGAGTAATCTCACCACCTTTGGAAGCTGCGATTATTATGATGGTCATCCTCACAACGTTTTTAGCGCCTCCGCTGTTGCGAATCGTGTTTAAGGAGGGGGCAGGTGAGGTGAAGTCGGAAACACCTGTTTAAAGCTGCATTTTGTAGGTGGGCGCTGCAAATTCCCTCCTGGTACGAATAGCAGTCTGTAGTCTGTAGGGTGGGCGCTGCTAGGACTAGACCCTGGCGTGAGAAATATTATATTAGCAGCGCCCATCTTACCCAGCACCCACCTTACTTAGATTACAGCGTGAGAAATATTGTATTAGCAGCGCTCACCTGACTATTGACAGAATTTAACCGCACCGCAACCATCACCCCCGAAGGGGTGGGAGTGTCAACACTCAGGATAAAATAACTACGTGCAGGTAAAATGGTTGTGCAGATTGGCTTCAACAGAACCGCACGCAGCAAGTCTTGATAGGAAAATGAAACATACTATTTCGGTTTTGGTTGAAGATGAAGCGGGTGTCCTCACTCGAATTGCTGGTTTATTTGCCCGTCGGGGTTTTAATATTGAGAGTTTGGCTGTTGGCCCGGCGGAGCAAGGCGGGTTTTCTCGGATTACGATGGTAGTACCGGGAGATGACCGGATTATTGAACAACTCACTAAACAGCTATACAAGTTAATTAATGTGCTGAAAGTGCAGGATATAACGGAAATTCCTTGTGTCGAGCGAGAATTGATGTTGATGAAGGTTAATGCTACTAGCGCGACGCGATCGGAGATTGTGGAATTAGCTCAAATTTTTAGAGCAAGAGTGGTGGATATTGGCGAAGATTCCCTGACTTTGGAAGTAGTGGGCGATCCGGGTAAAATGGTGGCAATTGTTCAGGTGTTAAATAAGTTTGGCATTAAAGAAATTGCTCGAACTGGTAAGGTTTCTCTGACGCGGGAATCGGGGGTAAATACTGAGTTTCTTAAGTCTTTGGAAGCGAAGGTTTGATTTTTTAACGGTTAACTGTTAACTGTTAACGGTTAACTGTTAACTGTGTTCAGGGAGAGTTGGAGCAGGTTTCCTGAATCTCTCATCCAATCTTAATTTTCACTCTCCCATCTACTACTAATAAATTCAGCAATTTAGGTGATTATAGCAACCGCCAAGACAGTTAGGGCACTCGCTTATAGCCCAAACCATTGATTCTCTTCCCCTCTTTCCCATCTCCCTCATCTCCCCCATCTCCCTCTCCCCTTCTTCCCCTAGCCCCTAGCCCCTAGCCCCTAGCCCCTAGCCCCTCTTTTAACCGCCACTGACGGGAGGGATAAGGACGACTTCATCGCCGTTTTGGAGGATAGTTTCAGGTGTGGCAAATTCCAGATTAACTCCAAAGCGAGTGCGATCGCGCCACTGTTCTAATTTGGGATGTTCTGCGATCAAACGTTCTAAGACTTGAGAGACAGAGGTTTGTGAGGGAATTTCTAACTGTAATTCCGGCTTACCGTAGACTTCTTGGTAAACGGCGAAGAGTTTAACAGTAATAGTTATCTGTGAGTTGGGCATTCTGCGATCGCGTTTAAGAACTATATTAATTTTAAAGGCGATGGCAACCAGGAAGCCACTCCCTATTTTTCTCCTCTGTAGGATACAATCAACTCTTTGATTTTTTTGACCTGATAGCTCATGGCTAACTGGCGCAACTCTATAGCAAAGGGCATAAATTTCTCATCCAACTTTTCTAGCTGTTCGCTACGCTTGAGAATTTCTTTGAGGTTGCCCTTCATTGCCAACTCAAACAGGATCTCAATTTCCTCTTTGGGGGGAGGAACTAGAGAGACAGAAACCGATGGAGGAGCAGAGGAAAGGGACATAACGCTTACTTCTTCCTGCTGTCTTTCTTCATAAATCCATTGAATTTTCAAATACTTCTGTAACATCTCAAATAGTTCCTCTGCCTGCACAGGCTTACCGAGAAAATCATTCGCTCCGCCCTTTAAACTTTTATGCTGGTCAGTAGCAAATACGCTAGCAGATGAGGCAACGATTACCACATCTTTATATTCTGGCGAATGGCGAAGGCGGCGCATCATCTCAAAGCCATCTAGCACTGGCATCACCAAGTCAGAGATGATTAGATCGAATTTAAACTCCGCTGCTTTTTCTAAACCTTCTTGGCCATTTTTAGCCTCTATGATTTCAAATCCAAGGGGTTCCAACAGATTGACAATGACTGAGCAGTTTTCCCATTTATCATCGACGACTAAGATTTTCTGCTTCTTACCTTTGTAGCCAATAATTTTCCCTCCTTTGGCAATTGTGGCTGTATTCGCCCAATCTAGCGCTTCAGGTAAGTCTAAATCTAGCCAAAAAACACTTCCTGCTCCTAACTGGCTTTTCACTTGAATCTTACTACCCATCATTTGCAGAATTTTCTGACTAATTGCCAAACCTAGTCCCGTTCCTTCCGCCTGACGCTTGGTATTTCCTACCTGTTCAAATGGCAAAAATATTTTATCTAATTGGTCTGGTGTCATCCCAACGCCAGTATCTTCTATTTGAAAGCGGATTTTGTGGATGCGCGAGAGGGGCTTTTGCTTATTGTTTTGTACTCCTTCATTTGTCACAACTTCCAGATATTCTACCTTAAAAGTTACCGCTCCTGAGTCAGTAAATTTAATTGCATTGCCTAGTAAGTTAAGAAGTACCTGACGCAAGCGTTTTTCATCAGCGTGGATGCCAGTAGCTAGTTCAGAACTTGGTTGATAAACAAAGGTAATACTTTTTTGTTCGGCTCGAATGCGGCTGATTTCTGCTACTCCTTGCAGAAAGGAAGGAAAATGAAAATCTTTGGGGTATAGCTCTAATTTTTGTGCTTCAATTTTAGCCAGATCTAAGATGTCATTAATCAGGGTTAGTAAGTGGGAGCCACACTGGTGCATGATGTCGATGCCTTCGAGTTCTTTCGGAGCCATCGTTTTCGATCTTTGCAAGATTTGAGCATAGCCTAAAATGCCATTGAGGGGAGTTCTCAATTCGTGGCTCATATTTGCTAAAAATTCGGTTTTAGCTTGGTTGGCGGCATCAGCATTTTTTTTAGCTTCTGTGAGTTGGGCGGTACGTTCTTCTACACGAATTTCTAGTTCTGAATTTGTCTTTTCGAGCGCCTTAAAAGATTCTCGTAACTGCTGTGCCATTAGGTTAAAAGACTGACCGAGAACTTCTAGTTCTTTGATACCTTTAATTTCCACATTGTTGTCTAAGTCTCCACTAGCAATCGCTCTAGAAGCTGCACTTAAATGAAGAATTGGGTTAGTAATCCAGCGTGCGGTTAAGATGCCAAAAATGGTAGCTAATGTCAAAGCTCCCAAACATAATAAAATTGTTGTTTGGGTATTAGTATTAATTTGTTCCATGAAGTCTGTTTCAGGAACAGCCACTACGATTAGCCAGTCTAAACCGCGAGTATCTTGATAAGGCAGTGCTTGCAAGAATTGTCGTTTACCATCAAGCCAAAAGTCAAGTTGTTCTCGCTGGTCGATATGTTTGAGGTCGCCAAAGCGTTGTTGTAATTGCTGTATAGCAGAGCGCAATAAAGGATCGTTGCTGTTAGCTGCATTGATGCGTTTCGCTTGCCCATTTTCTACTAAAAATGGCTGTTCTAGGGTAGAACTAGCAACGATTAGTCCCGAACGCTCAATGATAAAAGTTTGACCGGAGCGACCGATTTTTATGCTTTTGAGGAAGTCACTAATTTGGGTGAGGAAAAAATGGTCTGCAAATACCCCAATCACTTCTCCGTTATTGTCAATTAGAGGAACGCTAGCCGGCAACACCATTTCTGGGAAAGCATGATAGGAAAACACTTCACCCCAGACTGGTTTACCTGCTTTCACGGCGGCCACGTACCAAGGTCTTGCCTCGATATTGAAGTTGGCTTTTTCCTGAACTAGAGCGATCCGTTTTCCGCTCTTGGTGATATCATAAAATCGAATACTACCTCCTGTAAGTTTACCTGCTTCCATGATTTGCAAGGCATCTTTTTTGGGTTTTAATGCACCAATAAACCCATTATATTTTTGACTGCCAAACATAATGGAGCCTGCGGTAGGAAATAGTTGTACTTGCTGTCCGAAGTAGCGCTCTAGGCTTGCCAAGTCTTTAACATTAAGGTAGCCTAGTCGCACTGCTTTTAGGTTGATTTGATTGACTAGATGGGGAGCTTCTAAATATTCGTTGAGTTTCTGATTGATGCGCTCGGAAACTTCGCTGCGGAGTTGAGTGGCGACATTATTAACAGCTTCTTGTCCGTTGCGTACTGACAACCAACCTGTGAGGCCCACAGCAGCAAAGATTTGCAAGATAAACGGTACGACTAGGATCAGACGTAGGGAAACTTCTTTTTTTTGGTAACGGTTTGATAATAAATTGGTTGCAGAAGTCTGTAACATTTATCAATGTTTCTCCAGAGATAATGGGTTGTGGGTTTACATTTTTCCCAGTATTTACTGAAACGAGGTTTAGGAAGTAAATCTTAAAAACTGCTCTATTTTTTATAGTGATTTTGTTAGCAGCCGCAGTGTTTTGGTAAGTATTACTACTTAAGGACTTCCCGCTCCCGCAATCGTAATTATAGCTATTTATGACGCTTATGAGCCTTGATATTGTTTCCAGAATTTGTAAAGTTTTATAGTAATTAGCAAACTAATTAGCAGTCTTATCTATATACATTGTCTGTTTACAGCTATCTGTAGGTTGTTCTTATTTTTACTTTACAAATTATCTTTAAGAGAGTGCAATCCAGGAAACTTGATATAATGTATAATTATAATATAGGCTCAAAAGTAAGCGCATCCGAAAGGTTGCAAGGGCGGCCGAATGCTGCTGCGCCTGGTAGAGGACTCAGGCGATCGCGCCACTGGTAGAGTCAGCAGACAATCAACTCCTGAAAAGTTATGTAACATTCACAAGAGTAAGTTTGATTTAATGAAGTAAAACTCAAGCTCAGAATTGTAGGAAGACTTGTGAAAATTGGTATAAGATTAATAGTGAATTGGGGATTATAGGTGAACTAATGGCGAGCAATGATTTTAAAGTTCTTCAAATTATAGAGGCTAAAGGTTGGTATGCTTTTGGCAGTACCAAACATAGCAATCACATTGAGAGATGGGTGAGGCCTGTGGTGTGTTGGGTGTTAATAGAAGATAAAAAAAAGCGTCGTATAGTTACTGCTACTACTAATTATCAAATCGATATTGATAATAAAGAGGTGGAGTTTTTCGCCCATGAAAGTGAGATCAGAGATGTAGAAAATCTTCCGAAGTCTGTCTCAGTATCGGAGTTTCTAAAGACGGAGGATTGAGGGGTAATGGCTAATTGCTAATTGCTAAGGGTAAGGTGGGCGCTCGCCGAAACCATATTAGCTACTCGTGACAAGATTTTTACGGCGATCGCCCACCCTACAAGTTATATAAGCATTTATTTATGTCGGACTACTTAATGGGTAATTGGTAATTACTAATTGCTAATGGGTAATATAGCGAGTGAATTTTGACTTCTGGGTTCTTTTGACTGACTCCCGTGACTCCCATTTCCTTTAAGTACCCTACAAATAGAAAGGGCGGAAGATGTTAGCCATAGCTAACACACTTCCGACCGCTCTGAATTAACAGGGTATGCATATCTGTCTTTTATTATTACAGGCAGGCTTTTGATTTCTCAAGTGGGCTATTGCAATTACCCACTTTTACGGAAAATCATTGCAATTCAAGGTATTCCCAGGAACTCCTATTTCCAATTTCAAACAACACTAGCAAAGGGTTGAGGGACTTCTGGGCGCATTCTTCGCCCTGCGATCGCCATCTTCACGCCGCCAGCGGGCCCTAAAGTTACGCCCCGACGCTTCGCACGCACGGGATGTTTATCGGCTAAGGCTAAGTTGTAATCGCGCAGGATTACGGCTAATACTAATTTCATCTCTAGTTGGGCTAATGCTAGCCCAATGCAGCGACGGGTTCCGCCGCCGAAGGGTAAATATTCGTAAGGGGAGAATTGCCTTTCTAAAAATCGTTCTGGTCTAAATTCCAGGGGATTTGGGTATAAATCCTCGCGGCGGTGTGTGAGGTAAATTGAGCCAACTACGGTTGTGCCAGGTTCAAGTTGATAACCCATTAATGAAACGGGTTCGCGCACTACTCGCGGAAATGTAAGCATTCCGACGGGATAAATCCGTAGGGTTTCATTGCAGACGGCGGTGAGGTAAGGTAGTCGGAAAATCGCCATTGGGTCGGGATTTTCGCCTAAACTGTCGATTTCTTGTAGTAATTTTTCGCGTACTGCTGGTATTTGGTGTATCCAGTAAAATGCCCAGGCTAAGGCGGTGGCGGTGGTTTCGTGTCCGGCGAAGAGTAGGGTTAGTAGTTCGTCTCGCAATTCTTCACGGGTCATGGGTTGCCCGTTTTCGTCGATCGCGCCCATCATTAAGCTGAGGATGTCGGTGCGATCGCACTCTGGTTGGGCTCTGCGTTCTTCTATTTCAGCAAATAGGAGTTCGTCAATTTGCCGTTGTCGCTGCATCATCCGCCCCCAGGGACTCCAAGGGCCTAAATCTTGCTGCATCCAGTCGAAAAATAGGATGCTAGAACTCAGGGGTGAACCTGTCATGTCTAGCATTTCGCCGAGAATTGGTCGGAGTTTTTGGAAGCGGGGCCCTCGATCTAGGCCAAAGACGGTGTGGAGGATGACGCGCATGGTAATTTCTTGCATGACGCTGCGGGTGGAGAAGGGTGTGCCGATCGCTTGGTTACTGATAACTTCGCTGGCGATCGCGCAAATTTTCTCGCTGTAATTCCGCATCCGATCTCCGTGAAAGGGTGGCATTAATAATTGCCGCTGGCGTTTGTGGCGATCGCCTGAAAGCAGAATCATCGAATTCTCCCCTAGCATGGGTTTTAAAATCCCGTTCGCCCTTCCAGGGGCCTCAAAAGCTGTGCTTGTGAGCATTTCCTGCATCCCTTGGGGGTTGCTAATCATTACGAAGGGATCTAGTTTTCCCCATCTAGTTGTAAAAATGTCGCCGTATTCTTTTGCATATCGATCCATATATGCCAATGGATCGCCGATCCATTGAATTAACTGCACGTAGGAGAAAGTTTTGGGGCCGTTAGGTAGTGTCATTTTGGTTACAGTTTTGTAATTGTTAGTTGTTAGTTGTTAGTTGTTAGTTGTTAGTTGTTAGTTGGTAATTGATGAGTGGTAATTGGTAATTGGTAATTGGTACCTTCCCCATCTTCCCTTCTTCCCCTCTCTACCTCTTTCCCTAGTCCCTAGCCCCTAGCCCCTAGCCCCTTCTTTAATGATGATTTTTTTGTAACAATCAAGTTATAGAATTAATTTTAAATTGATTTCATCCCAAATTTTAAGGTATTAAGGAATGACTGCAACTACTCCGAAGGCAACGTCAACAACTCCCGCTTTTTGCGAAGGTATCCAGTATTTTGGTGAGGCTGTGCCGGGTTTTGAGACTTATGGGAAAACTCCTGCGATCGCGGAGGGTGCTGGTGCGATCGCGGATGCTACCGATCCCGCCGCCGTCTTTCAAACTTTACTTGCTGCCGATGCTTTGCGCTACTTGACACTGCAAGTCACGGGAAGTAAAGCTTCTGGTCATCCGGGGGGTTTTGCTAGCCAAGCGGAGGCTTATGCAGCTTTAGTCATGCTGGGCCACAAAAACATTCTAACGGAAGTAGGGCATCACGCGCCAGGATTTTACAGTGCCATGTTTCTCGATCGCTCTTTGGAGGATATGGGCATTGAAACTGTGCAACAATTGCGCGATCGCTTTCGCGAACAGCACGGACTATTAGGCCATCTTTCCGGTTATATTCCTGGCATTTTAGCACCTGCTGGCCCCCTCGGTCAAGGGCAACATTTTGCTATGGCTGCTGCACTTTTACACCGCGATAAACTGTTTCCTTTCACAATGGGAGATGGTGGGATGGGGGAACCTTATCCTATGAGCAGTATGGCACATTTTCACACTGCTTATCCTAGCGTTACCAACTTTTTACCCGTATTAGTTTGGAACGGTTTTTCTCAGGAACATCATAGCATGGTTTCGACTAAAACTAATGCCGAAATGATTGCTTATTGGCAAGGAAATGGTTTTGAAGAAGTCATCTTAGTTGATGCTAAGGAGTTTGACGACAAGAATCAAGCGGGAGATTATATTGACAGCACTGCTTTTTCAATCGCACAACGGCTGGCCTTTACCCAGGCTGTTTTAGAGGCTGTCGATAAAGCTGCAAAATCAGCCTTGGGTGGTAAATTGACTGTATTTATCATCAAACAATTGAAAGGCGCAGGCGTTCACGCACGGGGTGCGAAATCGCACAATCTTTATCCCAAAGATACGCTGGAGAGTCAGCATATTATTGATGCTTTGAAAGGTCGTGCTTTATCTGTAGAAGCTTGGGAATTAGTACGGACAAACTGCGAACGTGCTGGCGGCGGCCCTGCTGCTAAAACTGCTGTTACTGAATTTCAATTACCCTTAGCAGATTTAGGAGAATTGCCTTTAGAAGAGTATACCGTTGGCGGTGAAGCCAAGGTTTCCACAACCGCAATGGGGCGCTTAGTTGGTAAAGTCGGAGAACGCGATCGCACTTTTATTGTTACCAATGCAGATGGCAATGAAGCATCAGGAATTGCCAACATTAACCAAGCCTTGAAGATTATTCATCCTACCACAGATGACTTATACAATCAATCACCAAACGGTCAAGTTTACGAACCATTGAGTGAAGATGCTTGTGCAGGTTTAGCCGTTGGCTTATCGCTAATGGGAGCGCGTAGTTTGTGGTGTTCTTACGAATCTTTCGCCATTAATGGCTTACCAATTTGGCAAACAGTCACCCAAGCAATGGCAGAATTACGGCGACCAACTCCGGCTACTATTACCTTATTTACTGCCGGTGCATTAGAACAAGGTCGTAATGGTTGGACGCACCAACGTCCAGAGATTGAAGCTTATTTTGCCGCCATGATGCGGAATGGCAATGTATTTCCTTTGTTTCCCCCGGATGCTAACAGCATTCAAGTCTGTTATGATTGGGCTTTAACAGCTAAGAATAAGGGAATTGTGATTACTGCCAGTAAGTCACCCTTGCCAATTCGTACCACCTTTGAACAGACAAAACAAGGTTTAGAAAAAGGTGGCGTTGTACTGCAAGAAATTGCCGGGAAGAAGACCGTTGTATTTGCCGCGATCGGCGATATGACACTAATTCCTGTATTTGAAGCAGCAGCAGCTTTAGAAAAAGAAGGTATCGGTTCTCGGATTATTTCTATAATTAATCCTCGGCGTTTGTACCGTTCTGCTGATGTTGCTTGGGATACTTGTTCGGAACCCGATGGCGGTTTTATCAGCGATGCGGACTTTGAGAAAATGTTTGACGGTGATGCGTTAATTGGCGTAATTGGTGGTGCATCGGGGATGTTGGAACCAATTATGTTACGGAGTAATAGCAAGCGTGATACTTTCGCCTGGAAACGGGGAGAAACTACCGCAACAGCAGGACAATTGATGGCCTTTAATGGGTTGACTGCTGAGGCGTTGAAAAAACGCGCTATTGAGTTAGCTGATTAAGTTATAATGTGAGTAAATACCCCTGCCTAGTTTTTACTAGGTGGGGTTAGCCAGATTCAAATAGGCTATAACTATGACAACACAACTTTTAGAAGAAATAGGTACGCTTACAGACCAGCGATTGGTTCTCCCCAGTTATTATACTTGGGAACAATTTGAGGCGATCGAACTTTTAATGGCGGATACGCCGGGATTGCGAATCACTTATTTAGATGGGTTTATAGAGTTTATGACACTTGGAGAACAACATGAAACTATCAAGAGTCTTTTAACTATATTTATAGCACTTTATTTTTTTGAGCAGGGAATTGAATTTATCCCCGTAGGAAGTGCAACTCGCAGAGATAAAGCAAAAGAGGTCTCATTTGAGCCAGATGAGTCTTATTATATAGGAGGAAAGAAAGAGCATCCCGATTTAACTCTTGAAGTAATAATTACCAGCGGTGATTTAACAAAATTGTTAAAGTACAAGCGATTGAGAATTACTGAAGTCTGGTTTTGGGAAAATAATCAGCTTTCTGTCTACCGACTTCGAGGTGATGATTATGAGCAAATTTCAAGAAGTGAGTTTTTACCGGAGTTGGATTTAGATTTGTTGGTGCGTTGTGTTTTAATGCCTTCAAGAATTGAGGCGAGGAATGAGTTTATCAAGGGAATTCGGCATTAGTAATGACGTTAAGTGGGAGTAGGTAAATGAATCTAATAATCCTACAAAATTCTAGCCGAATTGCGGATGAAGATAGATTTTCAACTTCAGCTTTAATTGTCATCACTACTAAAGTTGTAGGTTTCGCTACAGGTAAGTAAATCCACTTAATTAAATATAAGATCGGGATGGCTAAAAAGCTGACTGTATAAACATTCTTCCTTCTCTCTTAGATAACTAAAATTTTCTTCCTTCTTCCTTCTTCCTTCTTCCTTCTTCCTTCTACTTAGAACTGTAATTATTAAATAGGATGATATTAATTAAAACAGCCATCGCACTCGGTAGCAACCTGGGAGACTCCCTCGCTACCATTAAATCAGCCATCAAAACTCTGGATAAAACCCCAGGAATTAGCGTAAAATCGTACTCAAGCTGCTATCAAACCGCAGCAGTAGGGCCCCCACAGCCTGATTATATTAACGCCTGTGCAATACTCGAAGTTGAGTTAGAAGCGCAAGAATTACTAGCAACTCTATTGGAAATTGAAGCTAAATTTGGTCGTCAACGCCGCGAAAAATGGGGCCCAAGAACCCTAGACCTCGATTTACTATTATACGATAATCTAATACTAGAAACTCCGCCACTGGTGCTGCCTCACCCTGGGATGATAGAAAGAGCGTTTGTATTAGTACCTTTGGCAGAAATTGCTCCCGATTGGGTGCATCCAGTAACGGGAAGTACGATCGCACAACTGGTAAATAGTGTAGACTGTTCAGAAGTACGAAAATTAATATCGTAGATATTACCCAATACTTGAGGTATTAGTTATGGAAGAATTGCTAATGCTCAAAGACTTACTGTTGCAAGGCGATATTCCAGCGGCATTAGTCATAGTCGATGAACTTGAAGAAATGAGCCGAGACGACAAAATTAATAACATTCGTAGCTATGCCAAGATTCTGCTGCTACACTTAATTAAACAGCAGGCAGAACATCGTACTACGCGCTCTTGGGATATTTCAATTCGCAATAGTGTTCGCGAAATTCAGGAAAAAAATAAGCGTCGTAAAGCAGGGGGGTATTATTTAATGCCAGAAGAATTGCGCTCTATTTTAGAAGTTGCTTACATAATGGCAATTGATGCTGCATCATTGGAAGTAAGAGAAGGACAATATGAGGCGGAAGAATTGGAAGTAATGGTCAACCGAGAAGAAATTATCGATCGAGCCTTGGCTTTAATATCGTAGATATTACCCAATACTTGAGGTACTAATTATGGAAGAATTGCTAATGCTCAAAGACCTACTATTGCAAGGCGATATTCCAGCAGCATTAGTCATAGTCGATGAACTCGAAGAGATGAGCAGAAAAGACATAATTAATAACATTCGTAGCTATGCCAAAATTTTGCTGCTACACTTAATAAAGCAACAAGCTGAAAATCGCACGACTCGCTCTTGGGATCGATCGATTCGTAACTGTACTTGGGAAATTCAAGAACTTAATAAGCGACCAAAAGCAGCAGGTTATTACCTGCCAATACTAGAATTACGCTCAATTCTAGAAGTGACATACTCAAGAGCAATTGATGATGCGTCAGGAGAAGTAAGAGAAGGACAATATGAGCCGGAAGAATTGGCAGCGATGGTTAACCGAGAAGAAATTATCGATCGGGCCTTGGCTTTAATATCACCAGAGAGTTAAAATTAAACAATCACCATTAAAAATTTCCATGAAAATTGTTGAAGAACTACCACAAATTATCAAACAACGGCTATTTTATCAAGGTCGCAAATTTAGCTTTGATGTCAATCGCCTCCGGCTCCCCAATGGTTCCGAAGGCGAATGGGAATGTATTCGCCACCCAGGAGGCGCTTTAGCAGTACCCGTCACCCCTGAAGGCAAACTTGTCTTATTGCGACAATATCGATTTGCAACTCAAGGGAGGATTTTAGAATTCCCAGCAGGTACGATTGAACCTAATGAAGATCCCGCAGAAACTATCAAGCGCGAAATAGAAGAAGAAACGGGATATCGCGCTCATAAATGGCAAAAATTAGGGCAATTTTTTCTCGCTCCTGGTTATTCAGATGAAATTATTTATGCCTTTTTAGCACAAGATTTAGAACTACTGGAAAAACCGCCAGAACAGGATGATGATGAGGATATAGAAGTCGTTTTATTCACGCCTCAAGAATTAGAAGCTGCCATTTTAGCAGGTGAACCCGTCGATGCTAAATCAATTTCTAGCTTTTTCCTGGCTCGCCCATTTTTGAACTAAAAACCTAGAGGTTTTATTAAATATATGCTGCTAGAATTAGCGATTGGCGATGCTTACGGCGCTGGCTTTGAATTTGCTGACCAGCAGATAATTGAATCCTACAATAATCTCAGCAGCTACATACAGCATCCCCGTCACAATATCCAACCGGGATGCTACACAGATGATACCCAGATGAGTTTAGCAATTGCTGAAACTATCGTCGGTAAAGAACCTTGGACACCGGAAGTTTTAGCTAGTAAATTTATTGTCGCTTTTAATCGCGATCGCAGAGTGGGTTATGCCAGTAAATTTTACAATTTTTTACTGGAAGTTCAAGACGGAAAGGATTTCTTAGCCAGAATTTACTCCACTAGCGATAAAAGTGGTGCGGCGATGCGGGCCGCTCCCATTGGCATATTTCCTACTGTAGAAAAAGTGATCGAAGCTACAACCATTCAAGCTGCAATTACTCACAATACTCCAGATGGAATTAATGCAGCTAGAGCCGCAGCTTTAATGTCGCATTACTTTATCTATAGGCTAGGTTCAAAGGTAGATTTAGGAAAGTTTCTGGAAACTCACGTATCTGGTGAATGGTCAAAACCTTGGGAAGGAGAAGTTAAAACAAAAGGTTTAATCTGCGTCCGAGCCGCGATTACTGCGGTCATGCGAAATGATAGCATGAGCGAACTCCTTAAAGATTGTATTGCCTTTTCTGGAGATGTAGATACTGTAGCTGCTATTGCCTTAGCAGCAGGTTCATGCAGCCAAGAAATTGCCCAAGACATTCCCGAACATCTGATAGAAAACTTAGAAAATTTCTCCTATGGTAAAGATTATATTATCGAACTAGAGCGGCAATTGATGAGTTTAGTGGAGCAATAAAGGATGTCTGATTTAATTCTATTTTGGCATCGGCGTGACTTGCGAATTTCTGATAATATCGGATTAGCAGCAGCACGTCATTTAAGTCAAAAAGTAGTTGGGATTTTTTGCCTAGATTTCAATATTTTACAGCGCGATGATGTGGCACCAGCCAGAGTAGCTTACATGATTGGATGCTTGCAGGAACTTCAACGTCGCTATCTCGAAGCTGGCAGTCAATTATTGATACTTCAAGCTGAACCTACCCAAGGAATACCAAAATTAGCAATAGCTTTGCAGGCAAAGGCTGTATTCTGGAATTTAGATGTTGAGCCATATTCAAGAGAGCGCGATGATGCTGTTTCAAACGCACTTAAACAAGCAGGAATTAAGGTTGAAAACTTTTGGGATCAACTACTGCACGCGCCAGATGAAATTCGTACTGGCATGGGTACAAAGTACACAGTTTATACTCCATTTTGGAAAAATTGGGTTAGCAAACCCAAAGCAGAACCTGTTGATACATTGCCGATTATGTCTCTGGAACAGTTAACAGGATTAACCGCAAAAGAACAAGAAATAGCTAAGTTATCTGGTACAATTAGATTGCCAAGTGCGAAAGAATTAGGATTTGTTTGGAATGCTCCTTTAATTATAGAACCAGGGGAAGATGGAGCACAAGAAAAGTTAGATGATTTTTGCGATCGTGCCATCTACGACTATGATAAACAGCGCAACTTTCCGGCGCTTGACGGCACATCTCAACTCAGTGCGGCTCTTAAGTTTGGAGCAATTGGTATCCGTACTGTTTGGCAAGCTACTGTTACAGTTATGGAAAAATGCCATACTGAAGCAGCGCGGATAAATATCCAGACTTGGCAACAGGAACTCGCTTGGCGAGAATTTTATCAACACGCCATGTATAACTTCCCAGAATTAGCTAATGGTGCTTATCGAGAGGCGTTTAAAGACTTTCCTTGGGATAACAATCAAGAACTTTTCCAAGCTTGGTGTGAAGGGAAAACAGGCTATCCAATTATTGATGCTGCTATGCGTCAAATGAATCAAACTGGGTGGATGCACAACCGCTGTCGGATGATAGTTGCTAGTTTCTTGACCAAAGATTTAATTATTAACTGGCAGTGGGGCGAAAAATACTTTATGCAGAACTTAATTGATGGCGACCTTTCTGCTAATAATGGAGGATGGCAGTGGAGTGCATCTAGTGGCATGGACCCGAAGCCCCTGCGAATTTTCAATCCATTTACCCAAGGGCAAAAATTCGATCCAAAAAGTGAATATATCCGGAAATGGGTTCCAGAATTGCGTTGGATAGATACAGCTTCTTTGCTAGCTGGGAAAATCACGCCGATAGAGCGGCGCAGCATTGGCTATCCTGAGCCGATTGTGGATCATAATCAGCAGCAGCGAAGGTTTAAGGAACTTTATAAGCAACAAAAAATAGTTGAGTAAATTCTTGATTTTTGGTGTACAATATGTAAATTCATGCCAACTCGATTGGTAATGCTAGAGATACCAATCCCTAGAATGTTGCAAAAAGTAGAGGAAAAATTTACCTTTGCTGAAGCGATTGCCTCTGAATTAATATCCTGACGTTTTTAATGAGATTTTCTGATTGTGCAGTTAACTGAATCAAATAAACCTGTAATCGCCTTTGTTGCCTTGCTAATCGGCGTATTTGCTATCTCCCTTGCGGCTACTTTTGTTAAGTTTAGCCGTTACGAACTTAGTTCATACGCCATTGCCTCTAATCGCTTACTTATATCGGCGATTGTATTTGGCTTGTGCAATGGTGGTATTACTGCATTTCAGCGTCTTTCTCCTAAAGAAACAGTGGAATCAGAGTTATATACAGCTAAAACTCTGGGGATGTTAGTGATAGCAGGAGTCCTCTGGCTGGCAGCTCTTGCTGCGGTTTTTTGGGCACAATCCCAGACAAGTATTGCAATTGCTACTTTACTTCACAACCTTGCACCTATTTTCACCAGCTTGGGAGCATGGTGGTTTTTAGGCAAGACATTTGAGCGTAAATTTGTATTGGGTATGATGATTGCAATCGTGGGAGTGGGAGCGATTGGATGGCAGGAAATGCAAATTGATGCAATTAGGGTGCAGGGAGATTTTGCGGCTCTTCTATCGGCGGTGTTTTTGTCAGGATATCTGATGATTATGGAACAGATTCGTACTCAGCTATCTCCTGTGACGATGCAAATGTGGATTTGTGGTATTGGGGCGTTTGTAAGTTTACCTGTACTGCTGTTAACTCAAAGTCCGGCTTTTCCTCACTCGTTTAATACTTGGTTGATGATTCTCGCTTTAGCCTGCATTTGTCAAGGTTTAGGGCATGGATTATTAACCTTTAGTCTTGACACTTTATCGTCAGTGGTTGTCGCTTTAGTTCATCTACTCGAACCTGTTTTTGCAGGGATGTTGGCTTGGATTATTTTCTCAGAAAAGCTCGGTTTTTCGAGTTGGATTGGCTTTACGATCGTGCTTTTAGGATTGTATCTAGCGATTATGAGTCAAACAACTAACGATATGTTACAAAGCGAATTGGAAGAACCTGTTCAGAATTAGAGTTTCTTCGTTTTTAGTCATTAAGTGAGATGCACCCATTCCATTCACTTAGGCTTCACAAAGCCCAAGCTACAGAAACTACAGTACAACAAAAGTATTTGCAGTTAAATCGCTTGTAGCAGCCCCTTGAACGATACCTAAATAGTTGGTGCCGAGTTTAATAGCCGTAGCACTGACAGCAGCTCCTCCATTCAGATTCAAGCTTACAGCTTCAAAGGTGAGGCTGCCAAATGTATTGCCGTCAGTTAGACCAATTCTGTCCCCAGCAGTAAAGTCTACAATCACATCTGCATCTGCTAAGCGGGCTGCCGCCGCTTGCCCTCCAGCTAAGATAAATGTATCGCGTCCATTGCCACCCGTGAGGATGTCTTGACCGCGATCGCCACCCAGCAAGTCGTCGCCGTTACCGCCATTGAGGACATCATTTTCTTTACCGCCCCGGATATTGTCATTGCCATCTGCTCCAGTGAGAGTATCGTTGTC
This sequence comes from Kamptonema formosum PCC 6407, assembly GCF_000332155.1. Taxonomy (GTDB): domain Bacteria; phylum Cyanobacteriota; class Cyanobacteriia; order Cyanobacteriales; family Microcoleaceae; genus Kamptonema; species Kamptonema formosum. The sequence goes on from NZ_KB235903.1 coordinate 509,981, forward strand.
ATTACTGCCGAATATCTGGTCATCGCCAGCACCGCCGTCAATCTGATCCGACTCTTTACCACCGGACAAACTGTCGCTTCCTGCCCCTCCGTCGATTGTATCGGCTCCTTGCATTCCGTTAATGTTATCAATGCCTTCTGTCCCGGTAATATTGTCGCTGCCAGATAGCGCCAATATTTGTTTGCCCGCAGCAGCAGGGGGAAGTGATGACAGCAAAATATTGTCACTATTGTCTGATAAGTTGTAAAACTGACCGTTAACAGTGTTTGCTGGTTGTCCAGTAGGATTGCCTGGGGCGGGGGCATTGATTGCAGGTGCCGCGATCGCTACAGGCGTACCGAGAGTTCCCGTTGGAGTTGGTGTCGGAGTTCCCGTTGGAGTTGGTGATGGGGTTGGAATTGGAGTTGGTGACGGAGTTCCGGTTGGAATTGGTGACGGAGTTGGAATTGGTGCCGGAGTTGGTGACGGAGTTCCCGTTGTCGGAGTTGGTGACGGCGTTGGAACTTGAATTGGTGACGGAGTTGGTACGGGAACGGGGGTGTCGCCACTCCGGGGAATCAACGTGACGGTACCTTGGGGAACGCTGACCTGTAGGCTGTAATCAGCAGAGGGAACTGTGAATGCAGTGTTGCTAGTGACGCGGATTCTGTAGTTAGTATTTGCTTGGCGCGGGACTCCAGTAAGCTGCGCGTTCAAACCGCCGCCGCCGTTATCATCCCCGGCAAGAACATTGCCATCATCAGCGTTGACGACTTCCACATAAGGGTCAAAGCCACCTGTGGTGCTGCTTAGAGCAATGTTGAGAGGTTGGCCCACCAAGGAGGTAGTTACTAGAAATTCATCAGCAAGTGTGCTTTTGGTGTTGTCAGTGGGAACGGGAAAAGTAAAGTCTTTGCTGCCCTCCAATTTACCAGTTAATGTAACGGCAGGGGTTCCCGTTAGAGGAGTACCGCTGAAGTTGCTACCTCTCGGAACTAAACTAACATCGCCCACAGGAATGCTGACCTGTAAATTGTAAGGATGAGCAGGTGGCTCGGCGGGCAATGGGTCATAGCTGGTAACGCGAACTTTGTACTTAATGCCGCCGGCAATTGTGAAAGAACCAGGAGTGCTCGGATTGTCACCAGGACCAGGACCGTCGTTAGGCTGACCGGGTGCAATCACTGAGTTGAAATTGACATTATCAGTATCGTCTGAATCAGCAATGATCTGACCCGTCTCGGCATTTATAACTTCTAGGAAAGTGTCATATTTCGTTGGATCTGTAGCCGTAAGAGAAAGCGTGACAGGTTGCCCGATCGCAGATGTATTTAAGTCATATTCATCAGCCCGCGTGAAGCCGAAACTGGGAGCTGGAAAAATAATGTCATCTTTATCGAGTTGAGCAGTTTTTGTATCAGTATTTGCCATTGGAGTTGACCTCAAAATTAAAGTTAGAACAGAATGATGTTTCAATTGCCATAACCCAGCATCGATACTGTTGAAAATTGCAGTAATTTGTCTATCAATTTGCAGGCAACTATAAATAGACAAGCTGACCTACAGCAGTAAAGATATTGCTACAGTTTCTGCGCGAATCACCCGTCGTGCAGCTATGCTGAAATCTGGAACTAGATGCTAGTTGTATAAGCTCTCTTTCCTACTATTTAAAGTTACGATAGATGTCCTTAAGCAGTCATTACCGAAAACTGCAACTTAGATTTCAGAAAAGTGAAGCGATCGCTTCACAAAACTATATACTTACAGCCACTCACCCTGAAGTACAAAAGCCGCCCAATAATAAGGTGAACTCCATTGTGGTATCTGCGACATCTCCACCTGTGCTTGTCTCAAAGCCGCCGCAGGCGTTAACTTTTCCTGCAACATTCCCCGATAAAATCGCTTCATTAACTCTGCTGTTGCTTGGTCGTCAACCTTCCACAAACTCACCAGCACTCGCGCCGCACCTGCATACATAAACCCCCGCGTTAGTCCAATAATTCCTTCACCTTTAACTTCCTGACCTTGACCTGTTTGACACGCACTCAAAACAACTAACTCTGCGGGTAAATGTAGATTAAAAATATCGCTCAGTCGCAAAAAACCATTCTGCGGTATTCCTTGTTCATCTACTAAGGACATGACAATTCCTGATAATTCTGGACGCGCAGTATTAAGAATACCGTGCGTAGCAAAATGAATAATGCGATATTGAGCTAAATTTGGGTTAATTGCACTGGTTTTATTAGCCTGAAAATCTAAAAATTGGATTCTTTCTGCTTCAGGAACTAAAGCCATAATTGCCTCAGCTTCGATGCGGGTTCCTGAAAGTCGTGTTAGTTTTATGCCTGCGTCTCGGAGAGCATCTTTTAATTCTACTTGTGTAATTGGCAGATTTTCTAAATTGGGTATGATATCATTATTTGAATTAACTGTATTGCGATCGAGCCGTCCATCGTTTTTACCAAATACCGGATCGGCAAGTACCGCTATAGTCTTAGGTGCAAGTTGCCGCCCTCTGACTTGATTTCTTAATACAGCTAATGTGGATGCTGAAGGTAAATTAACAATTTCATGCTGCATCATCAATGGCACAAAAGTATTTTGAGTTTGAGATTCTCTGGGAATTACTAAAGCACTAAAAGGTATGGTTTGTAATCTTCCATCAGCAACGATCGCTAATCTTTTATTTTCTAGTTGTTTAGCAACAGGTTTCAGCAAAATTTGACTGAGAATATCTACAGCTAAAACACCCTGGGCAGGGCGCATTCTGATTGGTACTAATTCTTCTTGCTGAAAACGTTGCACAGCTTTTTCAATATCTGCCTGTTTAGGTAACTCATAACTGTTAATACTTGTTTTTGTAACTGCCCAAAGATAGCTCCGTTCTTCTCCCAATGAGTATTCTAAAAGTATGGTATTTTCATCAAGTAAAGTTGATTGAATTTCTGATAAAGTTAGAGGTTGTGGTTGAGTAATAGCCGCATAACTAGGACTTGTAGCTTTAATCTCGGCTTTGATTTCTTCATATTGTTGATAAAGTTTAAAAAGTTCTGTTTCTAAAGCGGTTATTTGTTCGGGCGTAGGCTGGCTATCTAACAGTTCAACTTGACGTTTTTCTAGTTCATTAATTTGCTTGCCGATCGCGCTTTCTCGTTCCAGCAACTCTGTGTTAGCACTACTACGAATATCTGCTTTAGCTTCAGCAAGTAATTCTAAAAGACTGCGAGCGCGGGAACGTTCGCTGGCGTGAAGCGCTTTAGCATCATACCCTGCTGATGGATTATTTTTATGCAATTTCATTAATAGATCGATATAAAATTCGTATCTATCTTCCCTCATAGAAAAGAAAGATGTGCGGAGATTTTGACTAGAAACGCTAGTTCGCAAATCCTCAGTAATTTTAATAGAACTTTCCATTTTAATTAAAGATTCTGCAAGATTATTTTGCGCGCCCTCAATTCGAGCAATTTCATAAAGGTTATCAGCTTCACCATAGCGATCGCGCGTTGCTTTTGTGACTGATAATGATTGATTTAAAGTATCTAAAGCCTGTTGAGGCTTGTCCATTGAATTGTAAAGCCGACCCATCTCGGACAGCACAATACCTTCATCAATTCGTTCCCCCAACTCTCTATATATCGACACTGATTTTTCGTAAAATCTTAATGCTTTTTGTAGCTCTTCAAATTCCCAATAAACTTCCCCCAAATGACGATAAACTCTAGCTAACTCCAAACTATTTCCTAATTCTTGATAAAGCTTTTCCGCTGTCATTAGTGCATCTAGCGCTTGTTGTTTTTTGCCCAAAGCTTCATAAACTTGACTAATATAGATAGAAGCACGAGCTTCTCCAGATTTATAGCCGACTTGCCTTGCAACTTCTATTGCTTGCTTATAGTAATTCAGAGCTTGTTCATTATTTCCTAACCCATAATAAGCCCAAGCTAATAGGGATAAAGTGACAGATTCACCCCTGCGATCGCCTGCTTTTTGATAAACCTTTAACGCCTGTTCGTATAATTCTATTCCTTTTTGTCTAGCACCTAAAAAGAAATAGTGAATCCAGCCCATATTAGAGAAAGTTAATCCAACTCCAGCCGTATCCCCTACTTGCTGATAAAGTCGCTGTGCTGCCTCTAAATAATCTAAAACTTTTTGCCTTTCTCCAAATACGTTGTAAAGCATTCCTAAATCGTGCAAAGTTCTAGCCTGTAAAAGAACTTCACCTAATTCTGCAAAAATTGGTACTGCTTGATTGTAGTAGACTAAAGCTTGTTCTGCCTCCCCTAAAGACTGGTAAAGTCTCCCAATCTTTTTTAGAATTGCCGCTAACTGTAAACGAACCTCACGTGCTGAAGCTTCACTAGCTGGTAAGTTTTTGTAAATTTGAAGTGCTTCTAAATATTTCTCAATTGCCAGTCGTTTCGATACGGCTGTTCCTTGTCCTTCCTGTGTTAGTTTCTCTGCTTCTGCCACAGCTTTCTCTGCTGCGAGGCGATCGGTATTAGCTTGAGTTATTACTGATTGTTGAGGAGTAGCCAACATTGAGCTAGACAACAAGAAAATGCTAAAAAATACACTTAACCCAAGCTGTAAAGTTTTCATATTGAACCATTTATTAAGGAATTGATGTATTGGCTGGTTCTGTTATTTCTACTAAAGTAAGATTTTTCAATAATCCATAAATAATATCTTTTTCTCCTAATCGCAGAGCTTCGCCTAGTGCGTCATACCATAAACCTGCTTCCGCCAAAATATCTACATTGGCACGAGCATCGCGAACAAAACGGACTTGTGCAGGCATTGTAACTACATCTATTTCTGCCATTGTAACTAAATCATTAGCTGGTCGATCGGGTTGACATAAGATTACTATTTGCCATAAATACCTCTTACCTACGTCAAGACCAGGTTTGTTTTCAGGTAGGGATAGAGTCATAATTCCATACTGACTTTGCATCTGAAATTGCTGTTGCAGTTGGGGTTCGTCGTTAGCATCATATTTATACAGCCTAAATTCCATCGGTAAGGGTTGGGAGTTGAAGACAAACCAAGCAAAGGTAGGACGAGTAGAAGCGGTTTGTCCAACGTGCTTTTGAGGAGCTAGTAGCTTTAAAGATGTTTCTGGGTTACTTTCACATCCACCTCTACCACCTGTAGTTGTTGTCCGACCACTTGGCGGACGCTGACCGCTAGGAGGCTTATATTCAGCGAGAGCGATGGTTGTTGATGCTAAGAACAAGCTAGCGATACAGATAGTAGCTAGCTGGCAAACGATGTAAGTTTTTATCATAATTTATGATACTGTTTTTATTAAAATTTTCATCACCTTTTTTTGGGTATAGGCCAAGTTAATTCACACAGAGTACCTTGAGTAGGTAAAGGCGATCGCGTAAATTTTCCTTTCAATTGTCGAGCTAAATCTCTAGATTGCTGTGTTCCTCTGCCTTCTGATACAGAGTCTACACCTTTCCCATTATCTGTAATCCTAAGTATGTGAGACCCTTGTTGACAAGTACAAGTGACATTCAAGCGAGTTACCCCTGTGGCATATTTACCTACGTTACACAAAGCTTCTTCTAAAAATCTACACAATCCCCGCTTTTGCTCAATAGTTAAGTGTTCCGCGTCGAGGGGGTCAAAAGTACGGACTTTGATCTTAAGAGTTTTAAAGCAAGGGAAGTTTCGCTCTAAGGTTTTAGTATAAACTTCATAGAGGATTTCATGGATTGGTGCTTGCAAGTCTATTTCTATATCTTGTCCTAAATAGAAGCTCTCCCTTTGAATTAAGGTTTCCCGCTTCATCAACTCATAGACCGCACGTAATTCTTGGTTGAGATGTTCTAGTTCCGATCTCAGTTGATTGGATGGTAAATTTTGTTCTCTTGCTTTTCTCATAAGTTGAGCAAGAGTTTGTAATGGGCCATTGTGAATTGTATCAAAGGTGCGTTCTATAATCTGTTGACGCTGTTTAATTTGTGACTTCAAATTTCGGTCATATTGATAAAAAGCAGCTAGACCAATACCATTTAAAAATAAGACGAATAGGGCTGGTACTACTGGTATCCACCATCCCCAAATTATAGATAAGTAGCTAACTCCAATTAGTACCAGGCTGGCGGCACTAATATTCAAAAGATTCTTTAAAGGAGACTGAATCAAGCAACTAGAACTAATCCCGATCGTTCCCCATGCAAATATCCACAAGTATTCCCAAGCATCTGACCATGTTTGCAAAAGAGGACGTTTTTCTTTGACTGCACTAATGATTTGGCTAATAGCATGAGCTTGAATTTCTACGCCGTAAACTTGACCAGAGCCAGGATTTTGTGATGGAATAGCAGATGTATTGATGATATCTTTGGTACTAGGGGCAGTCATGCCAATGAGGGCAATGCGATCGCGCAACCAATTAGGATTAAATTTGCCTGTTTTAATATCATTAAGAGTCAAAGTCCGAAATCGTTCTCGACCGCTGCGAAAATTGATTAATATTTGTACTCCACCAGCATCAGCACTTACATATCCCCCAGAATTTGGTAAAAAGCGAGGTAGTTCAGTATCACCAAACCTCATTGATTCTGGATCTTTTATTCCATTTTCTAGGGTAATGCCTTCACTGGCTAAATAAGCTGCTGCTAGACGTAGAGACAAAGAAAATTTATAACCCTTCGCAGTTGGCGTTGAAAGTAAGCTACACCTAAGATGGTTATCTGCATCTAATATCGCATCAGCAAAACCAATTTGTTCAGGTGACAATGTTGGTGGCGGATCGATTGACTCTGGCAATACTTTTTCAATTGCAATTATGTTTTTAATTTTCTTAAATGTAGCTACTAATTCAGCATGACCAGGTGCAACTGGTAAATCTCTGATAATATCAATACCAATTAATCTAGGTTGGTATGTATGTAATATTTTCAGCAATTCTGCCAACTCTCGATCCGGGAGGGGATAGTTGCCTGCACTTTTAATATCTGCTTCATTAATACCAATAATAACAATTTTTTCATCAAGGGTTTCTTCAGGACGTAGGCGAAGAAAGTTATCTAAAAATTGCCATTCTAAATATTGCAGAGAACCGCTGAATCGAGCTAAAATTACGAGTAGAATTATGACTATTGCTGGCACTGTATCTACGAGCCATTTAGCCATTTCAACTTTAAATTTTTGCCATTTTCTAATTGTCAATTGACTAATCTATTAATCCTTCTTCTCTAGCTCGCATTTCAGTTTGAATGCGGATATTCTTCTCTTGTTCAGGATAAATTCCCAGAACGTCTTGCACTTTAGTCCAGTAGTGACGCACCATCCGTTCAGATACATACATTCGTTTCGCGATCGCCTTATCTTGCAATCCTTCTTCAAATGCTAAAGTCAGTAAAGTTAGCCATTCTGGTTTAACTTCTAATCCACTTTGTATTGCTTTAATATCTTTAGTATGAGTCAATCCCTGTAGTGCCCAATCCACGCGGTTTAACATTTCCTGACTAGAAAGACTTTTATCAGCGACGGCGAAGCCCCCTTTATGAGCATCAATATTAGGTTTAATCCTGACTAAAGCTTTAATATAGGTGCTTTGCACTATCAGATTGAGGGTAGGATAGTTCTTGAATAGAATCCTAAGCAGTTGAATACCTGTATCAATTTTAGCAGATTCTCCTGTTTTTTCTGGAATAGAAAGATCCATAACCACAAGGTCTGGTTTGGCTTTCTCCACTTGCTCGATAGCCATCTGCGCTGTTTGTACTGTGAGGATTTCGCTTTGTGGATAATGCCGTCTTAGCAGGTTAAGCGTTCCATCTAGGAGTAATTCATGGTCATCAATTACAACAAATTTTAGCTTGGTAGGTGCTGGTAAATCTTGGCTCATTAATCCCACCGTTACGCCTACAAAAATGCGATCGCACTCAAGGGATATTGCATAAAGGCAATATTGGGCGCGATCGAACTATCAAAATGATGTTAGAATGACGTTAAAATAAGGTTCACCACAACGCCGTCTTACCTCAGCTTTTGACCTGGTTAAACCAGGTGGGCACCTCAGCTCAGTCTTAAAGTTTCCGGGTACAAGCCCGGTATACTGCTGACGAAACAAATAGGCTCCCGTAATGTTTAGAGTTATAGATCAAAAAAACATTATCGGCAGTCACCAACGTCGTAGCAAACCTGTATTCTTATTATACAGAATTATCAGATTTTGGCAAGCTTAAATTAACTTAACTTGCATACCAGATGGATTCAATGGTTTGAGCGATCGCCATCGCCTCATCTTGCCGATTCCCATGCGATCGCGCATCCCATACAACTGTAACATGACCCAATTTCCTACCGGGACGCGATTCACTCTTACCATACCAATGCACATAAGCACCAGTAATTTGTGCCAGTTTTTCTCGCTTGGTTAAATAGTCAGATTGCGCGTTTTCATACCCCAGTAGGTTTACCATAATCGCACCGTCGCAATTAAGGGAAGTATTACCTAAAGGGAGTTGACAAACTGCTCGTAAATGTTGTTCAAACTGGGAAGTTTCGCAAGCGTCGATGGTGAAGTGTCCAGAATTGTGAGTGCGGGGTGCAATTTCATTGACTAACACTTTGTCATCCTTAGTTAAAAATAATTCAATACCAAAGATACCCACTGCTTGTAAACTATTGAGGAGAGAGTGTGCGATCGCTTCCGCTTGTTTTGCTACTTCTAAACTCACATCAGCGGGAGCAATAACCCGCCGACAAACTTGATTTTCCTGCTGAGTTTCAACTATTGGATAAATTGCCACTTCCCCAGTTACGGAACGAGCCGCAATTATCGCTAATTCGCGCTCAAAAGGCACGAATTCTTCAAGTAATAATGGCTGATTTCCTAACTTAGCCATTATTGAGTTTAAACTCGCTTCATCTTTAACAATAAACGTACCTTGACCATCATAACCGTGACGACGAGCTTTGAGAACCACTGGAAATGGAATTGGTAATTGGTAATTGGTAATTGGTAATTGGTTTTCTCCTGCTTTTGTATTGCTATTTTCTCTATTTATTATTCCCCCCTCCCAAAACTTCGGAGTTGGTAAACCTAAATCTCGCAGATAACAACGTTGGTGATACTTATCTAATAAAGGTGCTAGTGCTGACAAACTGGGTCGAAAGATTACCCCTTGCTTTTCCAGGGTAGATAACGCTTCTAAGTCAATAAACTCATTCTCAAAAGTAATCGCATCAGCACGATTTGCTAACTCGGCAGTTGCCAGAGCATCATCAATAGATGCTAACACAATATCCGCCGCTACTGTTGCCGCTGGATCGGTGGCATTCGGTGTTTGAATTAGTAATTTTACTCCTAATTTTGCGGCTGCATCTGCCATCATCCATGCTAGTTGTCCGCCGCCGATGACACCTACCCGCTTGATTTCTTGAGATTGATTAGTAGCAATTTGACTGACTTTCATCGATCTTCCCCCTTGGAGGGCCCCACTGTATCTGTACCGCTGTCAGTGGTGGGAGGAAAAGGGGGGCAAGGTTTATGCTGCATAAGAATAACCATCCTTTCGGTGAATAATCGAGCAATATTTGTAGCTAATTCCTGACACCAACTCTGATGCAGAAATATTAAATGAACCCGTCGATCTAACTGCAACACGCCCAACGTATTTACCCACCTTCTTACCAGAAGTAACAACTGCTTTGACCATATCTCCCGTCTGGAAACCTTTGACAAATTTAACCCTGGGAACATAACGAGATGGAAATCCAAACTTGTCAGTGCGACACATTTGGCGGGTTCCATGCCCATTGGCTTGAATTAATAGGGGTTTAGTTGTTAAAACTTCCAAAGATTCAACTTGTCCAACACAAGCCGCATCCAGCCAGTGAGTCTTAGGCAAATTCAATCGAGTACGATTGAACTTAGTCAAGCCACCACTGCCAGTAGAACTTGGCAAGCCTGTTTCTTTAAGTCGATTAAACAATGCCCAACGAGTTGAATTAACGGCTGCTGCATCTTTAAGTGGACGTTTTGCTTGAGAAAGAATGCGTTTTAGAATCTCTGGCTTTTTAGCTAAGAATTGCTCAATATCTTGAGTCCCTTTCTTGATATTGCACTTTTCGCAAGCAAGGCAAAGATTAGAGATCCGGTTAGTTCCGCCCTTTGCTTTGGGATGAATATGCTCAATTTGTAAAGGCACATTTTCAACGCCGCAGTAAGCGCATTTCCTGTCCCATTTGCTAAGAAGATATTCACGAACTTCGTACCCAAATAAAGTGCCTTGCTGATATTGAACGCCTGATATTTCAGGGTTTTCTAGCTGTTGTAAATCGAACCGTACAAGTTCTTGGGCAACTGAACCAATAGGAGCAAGACGGATCAGCCTATTCACCCAGGTCAAAGTAGTTTCAACGCGGTGCTGTAAGCTTGGCGCTAACCAACCTTTGGGGCGGGTTCGGTTTAGAAACCTGGCTTGACGGTAGCGAGTATTTCGATTTCGCCTTGCTCTACGCAGTAAGCGTCGAGATTCAAGACTGGCTTTAATTGCCTGACCTCTATGGGTTAATTCTGCACCAAAGATGACTTTTTCTCCTTGCACTAATGCGATACCAGTTGTTTTACTGCCAGGATCTATTTTTAGAGCGATTCGTTCTGGGGTTGTTATTACCTCCACTTTGAGGATTATGGTAAATGGATACCTTCTAAAAACAGCCGATGAGCCATTAGTTAGCAATTTACGAGCCATACCTGGTCGTATTGGATTAAGCGGTCGTTTTTGGGTATCAAGTACGAAAACAAAATTAGACATTTTCAGTCCTCCCTTGCGGGGTAATGTTAGCTTCGTCAATGTTTAAGGTCGGTAACTATCTCAAAAGCACTGGTTTAACCCTTAAACCTGTTTAACTTTTAAGTTCTAGAGCAGAGAACTAGCTTCGCATTCCCTGGTAGGTCTTTAACGCTTACCTTAAACGTAGTCAGTTAAGACTTAGACTGGTCAACTCGGCTATGAGCAAGCCCCCACTATATGGGTACTCCGATTAGTGGTGGGTCGTTGACACCTATAAACCTACTTCCTATACTCATTTTATAGTAAAATGGTCAATATATATAGTCAAGTAAATAAACATCAATAAATGCTTCTAGGACTTCTACAGTGGGCAATCGCCGACAATTATCTATAACTCTGAGTGACAACTTTTCTGCGGCGTTCGCCTACTGTAGCTTTAATAATGTCAGGTATTCTGCTGTTAGTGCCTAAGTTTTGTGAGAGTTAAATTATTCGATACTTGCTACCACAAATGCAAATATGGCTGGCGACGTTTTACTATTATAAAGAAAAATCAGGTATTTACGAATAAATCAGAGGTAAGGACAACGTGAAAGTTTTAGTAGTAGGAAACGGAGGCCGGGAACACGCGATCGCAACAAAACTGCTGCAATCAGGCAAAATTGAACAAGTATTCTGTGCCCCTGGCAATGGCGGAACCGCCACCCTCAAAGGTTGCCAAAATCTCCCCCTTCCAGTAGATGACTTTGAGGGCATGGAACGAGCCATCTTAGAGCATGATATCTCCTTAGTCGCCGTTGGCCCCGAAGTCCCCCTATCTCTAGGCATTGCTGACTACTTCCAACAGCGAAATATTCCCGTTTTTGGCCCCATCCAAGCAGGGGCTCAAATTGAAGCGAGTAAATCCTGGGCCAAAGATTTGATGCTGGAAGCCGGTATTCCCACCGCCAAATCAGGCACATTTACTGATGCTGATTCTGCTAAAGCTTACATCGCCGTCCAGGGAGTGCCGATCGTTGTCAAAGCCGATGGGCTCGCTGCGGGTAAAGGTGTCACAGTTGCCACCACCCTAGAAATGGCTGAAAGTGCCATTGATGCTATCTTTGGCGGGGAGTTTGGTACTGAGAATATTCGCGCCGTAGTTGAAGAATTTTTAAGCGGTCAAGAAGTCTCAATCTTAGCTTTAACTGATGGTTTGACCATTGTACCGCTGTTGCCTGCCCAAGACCATAAGGCGATCGGCAACGGCGACACGGGCCCCAACACTGGCGGGATGGGAGCCTACGCCCCTGCACCCATTGTCACACCTGCCCTGATGCAGCGGATTCAGACAGAAATTCTACAGCCGACCTTGACAATATTACAAAAGCGTGGTATAGACTACCGGGGTGTTCTTTACGCAGGTTTGATGATTTCCCCAGAAGGCGAGCCCAAAGTCTTAGAGTTTAACTGTCGCTTCGGCGATCCCGAAACTCAACCCATCTTGTCCTTGCTGGAAACGCCCCTCGAAGACATCATGCTGGCTTGTTGTCAACAGCGTTTAGGGGAATTCCCCGCCCTGAGTTGGAAACCGGGGGCGGCTGTTTGTGTGGTGCTGGCCGCTGGCGGCTATCCAGGGATTTATGAGAAAGGTAAAGTAATTACCGGGATTGAGCAAGCCGAAGCTTTGGGGGCGACTGTCTTTCACGCCGGGACTAAGCTGAAAGAGCAGCTAATTACTGACGGGGGGCGGGTTTTAGGGGTAACTGCGGTCGGCGAAACCTTTGAGGTTGCCATCAAAAAAGCTTACGCAGCCGTTGATTGTATCCAGTTTGAAGGGGCTTACTGCCGCCGGGACATTGGACACCGAGCGATGAAAAATTAAAATTTAATAATTAAAATTTAAAAATGTAACAATAAAGTCTGGATTTGCACTTGTCCTCTGGCAAGATATAAAAATCCAATTTTTTAATTTTACATTTTTAATTTTTAATTACCCAAATGCTGGCCTTCCTCAAAAACATCGGAGAAATAATAGCCCATTGGTGGTCGGAGTTTACTCTCCAGACGCGGCTGATGGCGGGAGCCACACTGGTAGTCTCCTTGATTATGAGCGGCCTGACCTTCTGGGCGGTCAACACCATTCAACTAGATGCCCACCTCAATGACACCCGCTACGGCCGCGATCTCGGTCTGCTGCTGGCTGCCAATGTCGCCCCTTTAATTGCCCAAAACGATCGCACAGAAGTAGCCCGCTTTTCCCGGCAATTCTACGGCAGCACCTCTAGCATTCGATATATCCTCTACGCCGACGATGCTGGCGAAATCTACCTCGGCTTACCCTTTTCTGAGTCAGAGGTAGAAACTTCTCTGACTCTCCGTCGCCGGATTCAACTTCCCGATACTTTTACCGCCAATCTTGAAGAGGTCAATTTCACCCCTGAGCCCTTAGTAAAGCAGCACTTAACTCCCGCAGGGGAAGTGACTGACGTATTTGTTCCCCTCGTCCACGAGGGCAAATATTTAGGAGTTTTAGCGATCGGCATTAATCCTAATCCTACAGCCGTCATTTCCTCAAATTTAACTAGGGATGTCACCTTAGCAGTGTTTGTCACAATTTGGGTGATGGTAATTTTAGGGGCAGTATTTAACGCTTTGACGATTACTCAGCCGATTAAAGAATTAGTTTTTGGCGTTAAAAACATTGCTTCCGGTAACTTTAAACAGCGAGTTGATTTGCCTTTAGGCGGTGAATTAGGGGAATTGATTTGTAGCTTTAATGAGATGGCTGAAAAGCTGGAAAGCTATGAAGAGCAAAACATTGAAGAATTGACAGCGGAAAAAGCTAAACTGGAAACCCTGGTTTCTACTATTGCTGACGGTGCGGTGTTGCTGGATGCTAATTTGTACATCATTTTAGTTAACCCGACCGCGCGGCGAATCTTTGGCTGGGAATATAAGAATGTAATTGGGGAAAATGTTTTAAATTACTTACCTGCGGAGGTACAGCTAGAGGTAGCTAGGCCATTGTATCAAATTGCTGGTGGCGATCGCGAAGGGGGAGAATTTCGCTGTTCGCTTACAGAACCAATTAATCGCACTGTGAGAATTCTTGTTACTACTGTAACTTTACATAAAGCACCGGGTTCAGAACCGCTGTGTAAAAGTTGTCTCCATGAAGAAAGAAATACCTGTACCGAGGCCCCGCGCCCCGATGCTTTTGAATGTTCCTTATACTTTGAAAGTGCTAAATCTCACCTTCCAGAAGAGTATCGAGACAACCTGAAAGGGATTGCGATGACGATACAGGATATTACTCGCGAAGTAGAACTAAATGAAGCTAAGAGTCAATTTATTAGCAATGTTTCTCACGAATTAAGAACGCCTTTGTTTAATATTAAATCATTTATCGAAACTCTCCACGAGTACGGGGAAGACCTCAGCGAGGCTGAACGTCGCGAATTTCTAGAAACGGCAAATCATGAGACTGACCGCCTCACTCGCCTGGTTAACGATGTATTAGATTTGTCGCGGTTGGAATCTTGCCGAATTTATCATTTTGACGGTGTTGATATTGCCCAAGCTGTAGAGCAAACCTTACGTACTTATCAACTCAATGCTAAAGATAAAGGTATTGAATTGATTCAGGAACTTGACCCGGATTTACCAGCGGTTTTAGGTCATTACGATTTGTTGTTACAAGTGTTTGCGAATCTGGTTGGTAATGCTTTGAAATTTACTCATTCGGGAGGGAAGATTGCGATTCGCGCTTCTCAGTTAGATGTGGAAGTAAGGGAGGATAAATATGAAGTTGCTAATGAGGAATCTTCCCCAGGAAACTATTCTCTATCACACGCAGTACCGCCTTCTAAGCTGGTGCGGATTGAGATTTCTGATACGGGAATTGGTATTGATGCAGAGGATCAAGAGGCAATCTTTGACCGTTTCTTCCGGGTGGAAAATCGGGTGCATACTTTGGAAGGTACTGGGTTGGGGCTTTCAATTGTGAGGAATATTATTGATAAGCATCATACTAAGGTGCATTTAGTTAGTGAGGTTGGGGTTGGTACTACTTTCTGGTTTGATTTAATGGTTTATCAGCAAAAATAAATAGGGTAATTGGTAATTGGTAATTGGTAATTGGTAATTGGTAATGGCTACAGGATTTATACAAATAGGACTTACGCAGGTCGTCGCAGAAACCGGGTTTTTGAGAGAATCTGTGGTCATAACGAAGTATTTTCGTCAAAAAACCCGGTTTCTTTGGTTGGGTACATAAACTCTGACAAAATATCTGTAACGCTGCTGTCCCGGCGGTTTCTTTACCGCCAAGATGGCGGCGTTACGTAAAGTGTCTAAGTGAAATACCCGGCCAGGTATCAATTGGCTGACTCGATTTAACAATCTGCATCCCCGCCTTGGCAAACCTCGCAAAAGCAGCATTCGCTTGTTCTGTAAAATCAATTATATCGGCAACAACAACGGGCGAAGTACAATCTTCTAGCAGATAAACTTTCTTAGCTAATTTAGAATCTCGTGCCATAATTTCTGTTAGCAAATCCTCAATTGTCCAAGCAACACAATGACTCTTAGCTTGTCCGGCAATAATTACCGTGTCATATTCCAGTAATTTCTGAATAAAAAGCAGATTTTTTTGAGCAATAGGACGACCATCTGCACTATCTAAAACTTCTGGCCGCAGGACTGAATAATTTTCTGTGAGGGGATTGCTACCTTTAATTTCAAAAAGAGTTTGGCTATTGCGGGCTATATTGTGAAAAAATATCGCTTCTTCAACTGCGGATACTAAGGCGTGTCCAATACCTCCTAACATGGAGTGATAGGGCCAAATTGTGAGAGGATATTTACCGTTATCGCTCAGTTTTTGAACGTAGTGCAAGGCGTGTTTTTGCAAGGCTAAATAGTTTCCATCAGCGATGCTGTAACTGATAGCAGGATTCACTTTCCAGATGCCTGTTTGCACATCATTTAGTGTCACCATTGTAGCGGCTGGTACTGGGTGTTCTCCTGCGTCATTAATCCAAAATATCGGATGGAAAATTTGCATCGCTGTGTGGGTATCCATTGTAGGTGCAATGGCTGTAATTACACCTAAATTGCGATAAATAAATTCGCACAATCGCACGTTGTCATCGACCGCACCAGTACCAGAATGACCTGCAACAAATAATTCAAAGTTGGGAATACAAAAAGTGTTTTGGGCATCGATTATCATTAGACAAATGCGGGTTTTATCTTCTGCTGCTGGTCGGATGCTGTTTTGTTTTGCCCATTGTTTTGCATCTATTGCCCTGTTTTGATAGGGTACTCGCCAGACTTCTCCAACTTTTTTGGGGTCGAAGTAAGAAGGAATTTGTAGTTGAGTTTGTGCTGTCATTGTGATTTCCCTACAAACAACTGCTGCAATCCGCTATATATTAGTGTTATTGATACACCTCTAGCTTAGTGTCGATAAAACACATTGTCAAGAGTAGCTAGAAAAATTCCCAATCCCTAATTCCCATGACTTACACCTACGAATTTCCCAGACCTGCACTTACCGTCGATTGCGTCGTCTTTGGATTGGATGAAGACAACCTGCTAAAAATCATGCTGATTCAGCGGAAACTGCCACCTTTTCAGGGACAATGGGCTCTACCTGGGGGCTTTGTGCGGATTGAGGAAAACCTCGAAGCAGCGGCGCGGCGGGAATTGCGCGAGGAAACGGGCATTAAAAATGTATTTTTAGAGCAACTTTATACCTATGGTGATGTTAATCGAGATCCGCGCGATCGCGTTGTCACTGTCGCCTATTTCGCCTTAATCAATTTATCGGAGCACCCGATTGATGCCGCAACTGATGCGACAGATGCCGCTTGGTTTCCCGCTACTAAAAAGCCGCCACTTCCTTTCGACCACGAGCAAATTTTAGCAACAGCTCTTGCTAGACTAAAAGGCAAAGTTCGTTATGAACCCATTGGGTTTGAACTTTTACCAAAAAAATTCACCCTCACCCAACTCCAGAAGCTTTATGAAACAATTTTAGAGCAAAAACTAGATAAGCGAAATTTCCGTAAAAAAATTCTTAAAATGGAGCTTTTAGTAGCGCTAGATGAAACCGAAACCGGAGTTGCCCATCGCGCCGCAAGACTTTATAAATTTGACGAACGCAAATATCATAAATTAAAACAAAAAGGATTTAATTTTGAACTATAATCGGGGTCAATGCTTGCTAAGGAGGTAAAAGTAACATGATATCCAGCTTATGGGCTACTACCTTAAAATTAATCAACTCAATGCCCGCAAGAGCTTATCTTTTGACTGCGATCGTTATTTTCGCTATTTCGGGCTCAGTTATTCGTAAATTAACAGAAATAGGCGCTCAAAACTTAATTAATGGCAGGAATCCTATTTCATTTTGCAATGTTTTATTTGCAGGAAATATTTGTGCTTTGCTGGTTCTAATTTTCGTCTATTACCGACAATGGAATCTGCCTGCATTAAAACAGCTTTCTAGAAAAAATTGGCTAAGTCTAAGCGTAGTTGCTATCCTCGAAGGAGCTTTAGCGCCCACCTTAATTTTTACAGCTCTGGCTGTGACAATGGTCAATAATGTCATTTTGATCGGGCGCATCGAGCCACCTTTAACTTTAATTTTATCAGTATTATTGCTACGAGAACGAGTAAATCGGTGGGTTGTTGGCGGTGCAATTGCTTCATTTATTGGCGTTATTCTAACAATATTACTTCAAACTCCCGATGACAACATTGTAAAAATGGGAGGCGCTATTCATATAGGACAAGGTGAATTAATGACCGCTGGGTGGGCTGTATGTATAGCTATTTCCACTATTATTAGTAAAGCAAAACTTGGCCAAATACCGTTGGGAATATTTACCGTATTTAGAACATTTATAGGTACAATTATCTTTTTTGCAATTGTTATGGTGCAATATGGCCCAATTCATTTTATTGATATTTTCTCGCCTTTATTATGGCAATGGATGTTATTCTATGGAATTGTCATTGTTGTGGGTGGTCAATTATGTTTTTTTACTGGGTTAAAAAAATCTACCGCATCCGAAGTTTCATTAGCTAGCTCTTTTGGCCCCATTGCTGGAATTTTAGCCTCTTACTTAATTTTAGGAGAATTACCTAGCATTGCTCAATATATTGGTGGTACTGTTATTATGGCGGGCATCATATTAACCCAAATAGGAGTTGTTCGCCAAAGCACTAAAACTCCAGTTACAATGCAGAGTATTAGTGCTATGGAAATTGATAGAGAAGTTGGTTTTAAAGGAGTGTAAAACAATTTTTAAAAAATGCAAGATTTTCTCAATCCCCTCTTTAAGTTCAGTAAATTTTTCTGTCAACTAAGAGCATAAATTTATGTTAGAACAACCACCAAGTAGTGCAAATAGAACCATAAAAAATAGCGTTAAATTTTTCTTAATTGCCTCATTAGTTGCGCTCGTTAGCATTTTAGCACGAGCTACCAATATCCAAGAACTTTTAAGAAGCGGATTGATCTGGATTGAGCAGCTTGGATTTTGGGGGCCAGTAGCATTTATTGTTGTGTATAATCTAGCTACTGTTTTATTTATTCCCGGTTCTATCCTCACACTAGGAGGAGGCTTTATTTTTGGCATTGTTTGGGGTTCAATATATGTTTTTCTTGCCGCAACTTTAGGTGCTACTTTAGCTTTTTTGATCGGTCGATACTTATCTCGCAACTGGGTAGCAAAAAAAATTGAGAAGTACCCAAAGTTCAAAGCAATTGATGAAGCTGTTGGTCGAGAAGGATTTAAAATAGTTTTTTTAACACGCCTTTCTCCCATCTTTCCTTTCAATCTTTTAAATTATGCTTTGGGAGTAACGCAAGTTTCCTTAAAAGACTATGTTCTAGGTTCACTTGGTATGATTCCAGGGACTATGATGTACGTTTACCTCGGTTCTTTAGGGGGAGAAATGGCTATAATAGAAAGAGCCTGTTATGCTGTAAATAGCCAAGCATCCGCCGTAAATTTACTTATTAATGGGATCGGTTTGATTGCCACTGTTGCTGTCAGCCTTTATACAGCTAGGATTGCTCGTAAAAGTTTAGAAGCCAATATTTAATAGGAGAATTTGCCATGTCAAGCTCGAAAAGCAATCGCCTAAATATATCGCCAATGGATGTACACAACCAAAGATTAGTTTCTTATTTACATCCGCCAGATTGGGTAAATCCTCAACCAGTTAGCCGTTATAATTTAGTGGTAATAGGAGCTGGGCCAGCAGGATTAATCGTTGCCGCAGGTGCAGCAGGTTTAGGTGCAAAAGTTGCTTTAGTTGAAAAACATTTAATGGGTGGCGATTGTTTAAATGTCGGTTGCGTGCCGTCAAAATGTCTGATTAGTTCCTCCGTTATTGTTGCTAATATTAGAGATGCGAAGCGATTTGGCATTGGAGTTCCTGATAATATAGAAGTGGATTTTGCCGCCGTAATGGAAAGACTGCGGCGGTTAAGAGCAGGAATAAGTGATGTGGATTCAGCTCAACGCTATCAAGAAAAATTAGGTGTTGATGTTTTTCTAGGAGCGGGTCGTTTCTCCAGTGATGATACCATCGAAGTAGCAGGTAAAACTCTACGTTTTAAAAAGGCAGTAATTGCTACAGGTGCGAGAGCATTGCAACCACAAATTCCAGGTATAGAAGAAGCTGGATATCTTACTAATGAAACAGTATTTAACCTTACAGAACAGCCGAAACGTTTAGCAATAATTGGCGGCGGGCCCATTGGTTCCGAATTAGCTCAAGCCTTTCAGCGATTGGGTTCCGAAGTAGTGTTGCTACATAAAAATGCTCACATTTTAGACCGCGAAGATACTGATGCCGCAGAAATTGTTCAGCAGGCTTTTATCCGAGAAGGAATTCAGCTAATTTTACAATCTAAAATTAAGAGGATTGAGCTAACAAACGCAGGTAAAGTTATCTATTATCAATCCCATAACCAGGAAGATGCAATCACTGTTGATGAAATTCTAGTTAGTGCGGGACGTTCCCCGAACGTGGAAACCTTAAACCTTGAAGCTGTCGGCGTTAAATACGATACAAAAAGTGGGGTGTTTGTCAATGACAACCTGCAAACCAGTAATCCTCGTATTTATGCTGCTGGCGATGTTTGCATGAACTGGAAATTTACTCATGCTGCTGATTTTGCCGCCAGAATTGTCATTCAAAATACTCTATTTTTAGGACGTAAAAAACTTAGCGCTTTGACAATGCCTTGGTGTACTTACACAGACCCGGAGATTGCTCATGTAGGAATGTATGAGCAAGAAGCTAAGGAAAAAGGGATTGAGATAAATACATTTTTTATTCCTTTTAGTCAGGTAGATAGAGCTGTTACTGATGGGGAAGAAGAAGGATTTGTAAAAATTCACGTCAAGAAAGGTAGCGATAAAATTTTAGGTGCAACAATTGTGGCTAGAAACGCCGGCGAAATGATTAGCGAAATAACTCTGGCAATGGTTAACAATATTGGTTTAGGAAAAATTGCTAGCGTGATTCATCCTTATCCAACTCAAGCGGATGCAATTCGCAAAGCTGCGGATGCTTACAATCGTACTCGGTTGACACCTTTTGTAAAAAAACTGTTTTCTCAGTGGCTAACTTGGACGCGATAGGTGTTAATAAGTATATGAATAAATTAAAGGTAATAATGTCATTATAAGCCTAACAATTTCATTGCGAGCGAAGCGAAGCAATCGCATAGCATCGAGATTGCTTCGCTCTGAACTTATTAGAAATCACCTTCAGCGACCTGAAATACAGTCAAACCTAATGACCTCCACATATCAACAACTTGCTGACGGTCATCCAAGACAAAACGAATATTAAATTTTCCTGCGATATGTTGGCGGTAAAATTCCTCCTTAATAATCGAATCTTTCCGCTGGTCTCCATTCTTTCGCATATAAATATTAGTATATTTTACCTCATATTGCTGCAACCATTTTTCAGTTTGAGGTTGATAGTTATCTGTGCGACCCGATAGCACGATAACATTAATACTTGACTGCCACTTGCGAACAGTTTCAAGCACTGGTTGATTCGGTAAATCGCGTTCGCAATTAGACGCATCATACGGATTTCTACCATTTAGTAAAGCTAATGTACCATCCATATCAACTATGATAGCATCTGGGAGTTCGGGGTTATATTCTGGAGGCGGTACGGGAACGCGGAGGTATTTATTATACATTTTCATAATTACATCTTTGCCAACTGAATTGAGTCTTTTTAAATCGCGTTTAATACATTCTTCTAGAGGAACCTGGAGAAAAGAATCATTAACTTCAACGACAGCTTGACCTTTAACTAGCGCTTTGATATGTTCGATATGCGGCCCAAAGTTGGTATCGTCAACAATCACATTTTTACCAGATTCTAGGGCCATCAAAATTGCGGCATCTCGGAGTTGAAGAATAAACTTTTCATTGGCGGGAGACCAATAAGAAGCGTGAGCCATTTCTCGCAAAAGGTCTTTATTTGTTCGCACCCATCTACCGGGTTCTGATAACAGTAGGTCATTAGCAAATTTAGATTTTCCAGAAGCGGGTAAACCCACAAGTATAATGACTCTTTTCATAGTAATTGGTAATTGGTAATTGGTGATTGGTAGTGGCTGGTTATATTTTGCTAGTAATCACTAACCACTAACTACTAACTATTAACTAACTCATCAAGTTTAGCAATTGGGAATGTGTATTATCATTATAACCCCAGATTAATGTATTCTAACCCTAAAAGTTCCTCTGCTTTCTGAATAGTAGCATTACGTAAAGATTCTTTGACGCTAGCAATTTTTCCAGACCTCAAAGAAAACAAAATCCCAGAATAGGGTAAGTGCTTGATAGCTAAGGCGAAATCTTTCTGGTTTTCGATATGTTGATATTGCCGATAAACTTCCTCTACTTCTTGAATTAAAGATAGATATCTATTTTTAACTTTCTCGTAAAGTTCTGTCCACTCAGGGAAATAAGATAAAAACTCCTCTCCTTCATTTGTTAGTATAATCTCGATCATTCTGCGGGTAGAAAATCCTTCCCTAAGATGAGAAATTGCGACATATTGGGGAGACTTAACTTTGACTCTGTTGAAGTTACCATCGCAGATGATATATCCTTCAGAATTCATCGGATCTAAATGTTCAGCAGCTTTGATAACTTCTGTCCAGCTAGTTAAAGGATAGGATGCAACTAATTCCCATCCATATTTTTCTGTCCAAATACTAGGGTCAGACTCTAAAAGTGTTTGAATATTTCTCACTCCATGTAGTATAATTTGATTGTCTTTTTGCTGAACAACTATCCGGTTGTAAGGAGTCATTAATTCAAAGATAAAACATTGCTCAGTTTCTTGCGGTAACTGATATCCTAGTTCGTTCCAAACTTTCCAGAATAGTTCCGCAAAAGTAAAGCCAAAACCGTTAACTTCACCGCTAGCGTCAGGAGTGCCGCTAGTTTGTACTCTCCACTCGCCATCGTAGAAATAAATAACAGTGAGAGAACCGTCTAGTTTTTCATACACTTTGGCACTACTCCAGTCAATCGGAGTAGCATGAATTTCCCCATAATTAAAGAATTTGTTATAAGGATAAGAAATTATTTGCCAATCTTGAGATGAGTCTAAGATAATACCTCGGCACTGCTGGACTATTTTTTCACCCAGAGGAGATTCAATCTGGGAGTATTTCAGACAGACGAGGTGAGGATATTTCTGATGTCGGGATAATTTGATATGATAAGTGCTGCATAAGCTATCTAATCCATGCTGACGCAAATAATCTTGTAGTTCCATGATGATTTTCTAAAGGGGAACGTACTATTTATTATCTATTATGTGGTAACGAAAGGCAATGAAAGAGTTGAGAGGTAATTACCTCTCCTTTCTACCTGAAAATCTATTATGCTCCCGTATTTAATAGTATCATTATCAATAGTTTAAGGCAATGGGTGTAAAAAAGTTAGGACTTACGCAGGTCGTCCCAGAAACCGGGTTTTTGAGAGAATATGTCGGTAACAACGAAGTATTTTCGTCAAAAAAACTGGTTTCTTTAGTTGGGTGCGTGAGTTCTGAAAGTATACTTTTTAGGTAGTAAGGAGTAAACAAATGAAGACTAGATTGCTGATTTTGGGAAGTTATGCGTGTTTGTTAAGTGCTCTGGCGATGCCATCTGGAGTTCTTGGTTTTGGGGAATTGGATAGAGAATCACTAAATCGGGTAGCAGATATCCCGGTAGTAAGCAACTTAATTGCCCAAGCGGATGCTACTGTTCCCATTGGTCAAATTTTGCCACAATTAAAAGGTAAGACGCAAGTACCAATTTTTCTACCCAGTCAGGTTCCTTTTTCACAAAAGCTTTACTTTCATCCTCAAGCGAGGGCGGATGGTTATAGTGTTTATATAGATTATACTGCTAATTGCCGAGGAACTACTGCTTGTAGTGCTGGTGGAATTGGAGCTCAAAAAGGTGGTGAATTTACGGAGAGAATGGAAGGGGTAACGAAGACCTTAAAAAACATTCAATTGGCGAAGGGAACTAAGGGCGTTTTTCACAATGGTTGTGGGGCTTACTGTACTGCTTCAGTTGAATGGAAATTTCAGGGAGTTTTGTATACGGTAGCACTTAAGAATGGGCGGGAAGCAAATGCGGTAAAAATTGCCAATTCTGCTATTGAAGCCGGGCGGCGTTAAGTTTTGAATAAAGGCTTGTTTCTAAATACTAAGTTCTAAGCTTGTGTCTAGTAAACAAGCTTTTTTAGTTGAGATTGTTTAAAATTGCAGGAAGATGTTATAATTAGGAGACTTACAAATTGCTCCGGTAACGTCGCCCTCTGGGGGGAATTGAACCGCCTAGAGGGTGGCGTTACCAACAATTAGAGAACAAGTTGGTTGGTATAAAAATTGCGTTCAACTTATTTATTAGTAACTCATGGTAGCCGCGATCCTAGACCACAATTAGGTCTGGAAAAGTTAGCTAAATTGTTGTCTGAACGTTTGGCTGTATTGGCAAATTATTCCCAAAACTCGCCTGTTGTGGGAACTGCTACGCTGGAATTTGGATCGAGTTCATTACACGAACAAATCTGCCAATTTGGGGAATATACCCTATCTCTTGGGTTACAGGATGTGCAAGTTTTGCCGATGTTTTTATTGCCGGGAGTTCACCTTCAGGAAGATATACCGACAGAGGTAAAAATCGCACAGCAAATAATAGGCGAAAAGGTGATAATTAACTTGCGATCGCATTTGGGTTCCCAGAGCGCAAGTTTAACTAACTGGGTCGCAGGGCAGATGACATCTGCTAGAATGCAGGCATGGATTTTACTATCTCACGGGAGTCGCCGCACGGGTGGGAATTTGCCTGTTGAGGAAATAGCCGCTAAAGTTAACGCGGTGACTGCTTATTGGTCTGTACCGCCGAGTTTGGAAGCACAAATTACAAGTTTAGTTCACAGTGGACATCAGCAAATAGGGATTGTGCCTTATTTTTTATTTGAGGGGGGAATCACTGATGCGATCGCGCAAAAAGTGGAACAACTAAAGCAGCAGTTTCCACTTGCTGAATTGCATCTGACTAACCCTCTGGGAGTAAGTGTAGAATTAGCAGATTTGATTCGAGATTTGATTGAAAAATGAACCTTACCAAGCTAAACAAAAAGGAGAATAACTGTTTGGGAAAAGTCTATTTAGTCGGTGCGGGGCCAGGAGATCCTGGTTTGATGACATTGAAGGGTAAAACTCTGTTAGAGTGCGCTGATGCTGTTATTTATGATGCCTTAGTCAGTCCCCAAATTTTGGCGATGATTAATCCGCAAGCAGAGCGAATTGATGCTGGCAAACGCATGGGTCGCCATTCGCTATTGCAGGAAGAAACAACTCAGTTATTGATAGAAAAAGCTCAAGTTCACGCGATAGTTGTACGGTTAAAAGGCGGCGATCCGTTTATTTTTGGTCGCGGTGGCGAAGAGATGGAAGAGTTGCTGAATGCTGGCGTACCTGTGGAAGTTGTACCGGGAGTGACTTCTGGGATTGCCGCGCCTGCTTATGCGGGAATTCCTCTAACTCATCGACTTTACAGTTCTTCGGTGACGTTTGTAACCGGTCACGAGATGGCGGGGAAATATCGGCCGGAGGTGAATTGGAGTGCGATCGCACGCGGTTCAGAGACGATTGTGATTTATATGGGAATTCACAATTTGACTTATATTATTGACCAGTTGACAGCAGCAGGATTGAGCGCGGATACTCCGATCGCTTTGGTACGATGGGGGACGCGGCCGGAACAGGAAGAATTAATCGGTAGTTTGTCTACAATTGGGGAGAAAATGAACGCCGCTAAGTTTGCTGCACCCGCGATCGCAGTTATTGGCAATGTCGTTAAGCTGCACGCTGTGTTGTCGGAATGCCGTTAACTTTGTAGGGTTGGTGCTGCTTTAATTGATAACGAGAAATTGATAACCAGAGTGCGATCGTCCTTAGCGATTGAGGCTACTAATGTGCTGTGCTGCATAGCGATCGCTTGCAAAATTAGAAAGATGTTGGCGTAGCCAATGCGAAGGGATTACGCTGATAAAAGCCTTTTCTATGTAAATCAGGACTTACGCACCAGTGAGAAGAGTATTGAGTATTTTTACGCCAAGGGTTCTAAGCACTTTGGCGTTTACTATAGTTTCTAAATTTTTCAGCTATAATCAATGATTATTATGAATTTGGTATCCAGCCATGAATAATAATGTTGACCATCAAGAAATAGGGCGGACTGATACTACTTTGGAGGGGGCAGCACATTTATTATTTGCTGTGGGAGGTGGGGCGAAAACTTAGTATGGATATAGAAGGATAAAGTTAAATTTAGGGCGCAATTGTGGAGCCAAGTTATATCCAGAAAAGTCAAGAACTATATAATCTTGCCGAGCCGGAGTATGAACGGTATTATTATAATGAGGATAGTGGTGGGTTTGTACTGCTCCATCAAGGTCATAACACCAATCATTCTGAGTTATTTGTGGCTCTTGTCTTTGCCAGACTTGGGAGGAGGGTGAAGCTATTAAGTGAGCAAGCACCATCAGGAGTTAAGACACCTGATGCTGAGATTGATGGAGAAATCTGGGAGTTTAAGGAATTAAGTGCAGAGGCAGTTAATATCGGTAACGCATTTCAACGAGGGGTGGCTATTGCCAAAAAACGCGCTCCGAATCTAGGATATCATATAAATACGACAGTTGAGATTAAAGAGGTCAATAAAGGACTGGCTAGAGCGCTAGTTTGGGATACAGAAAAGCTGCTGAAAAGAATTGAATTGATTTTTAATGATGGAACAGTTCAGACATTGACTAGGGAGGAATTAGATCGTGGACAAAATTTTCGATAGCATCAAAGAAAGAATAGAGTTGGGGTTGAAAAACAATATTCCTGTCGAATCAAGGTTGATGATGGCAGGAGAAATTGTCTATGCAGCAGAGAGACAAGATTTAACGCCAAAAGAAGCGAGAAGCTTGGAAGAATTACTAGGTTTATCGGCTATTATTAAGGATTATTCAGCAGTTAGAGAGCAGGCTATTTTTGGGGAGTTTATTGAAGACTAATCATTTAGATTCAAAAAGAAAGTATTAGAGGTGGAGTATCTTTGGTAGCGGTCTAGATAGCCAAAAATGGGTTAAATAGCTACTAGACAAATATGCCGGAGAGGTTTAAGAGTTAATGGCATTAACTCCAAATAAACACCGCTTTTATCAACGGGGAGCAAGGTCGCAACCCAGATTCAGTCTAGCTCTTAGCTCTCTTTATTACCCCCTCAGCTCGAAGAGCCAGCAAGGAAACTAATGCGAATTTCATTTGATCTTGATGATACTCTTATTTGTTATCAGAAAAATATTCCATCTGAACCCAATCGGATACCATTTTTTTTCAAGGCGTGGATTAATGAACCGTTGCGGTTAGGGTCATGCAAATTGATGAAACAATTGAAGCAATACGGGTGTGAAATATGGATTTACACATCTTCGTATCGCTCCCCTTGTTTAATCCGCTTGTGGTTGCGTTTTTATGGCATTCATATAAGAGGGGTTATTAATCAGGCTGTCCATAATACCTATCTACGTCGCAATTCAGGCTATCAGCGGGTAAGTAAGAACCCTAAAGCCTTTGGTATCGATCTTCATGTGGATGATTCTGAAGGAGTAAGATTGGAAGGGGAAAAGTATGGTTTTGAAGTTGTTGTGATTTCCCCAGAAGATCGCAATTGGAATCTAGCAGTTCTTGAAGCTGTCCGAAATGCGAGCGCCCTTAGCGATTGAGGCTACTCATGTGCTGTGCTGCATAGCGATCGCCTGCTGCGCCACCCTGGGGTGCAATCTCCTCAATTCGTTGCAATTCCTCCTCAGTAAAAGTAATCTCCCCTGCTGCAACATTTTCCTCCAAATAAGTGCGGCGTTTGGTTCCCGGTATCGGTACAATATCCTCACCCTTCGCCAATAACCAAGCTAAAGCCAGTTGACTAGCACTTACTCCTTTTTCCGTTGCGATCGCCTTCAATAGTTCCACCAACTCCAGATTTTTGTAGAAATTTTCACCCTGAAATCGAGGCGAATTGCGGCGATAATCATCGGGTGCTAAATCATCGGGGTGCTTAAATGCGCCTGACAAAAAGCCCCGTCCTAGCGGACTATAGGCAACAAAACCCATGCCTAATTCCCGCACAGTGGGCAAAATTTCATCTTCTACATCGCGACTCCACAGCGAATATTCAGTCTGCAAAGCCGTAATTGGATGTACGGCAAAAGCCCGCCTAATTGTGGCTGGCGCGGCTTCTGACAGACCCAGGTAACGCACTTTACCCTGTTGTACTAACTCTGCCATTGCCCCTACTGTATCTTCGATCGGCACAGTGGGATCGACGCGGTGCTGGTAATACAAATCGATCGTATCAATACCTAGCCGTTTTAAAGACGCATCGCAGGCTTGATGCACGTACTCAGGTTTACCACTTATTCCCAACCAGCCGCCATCTGCACTGCGGACATTGCCAAACTTAGTGGCTAATATTACTCGATCGCGGCGATCGCGAATTGCCCGTCCGACTAACTCTTCATTAGTAAAAGGGCCGTACATATCCGCTGTATCGAGGAAATTAACGCCCAAATCGAGAGCATGGTGAATAGTTGCGATCGCCTCATTTTCATCGCGACCGCTGTAAAATTCTGACATCCCCATGCAGCCGAGTCCCAGTTCTGAAACCACAAGCCCTTGATTGCCCAGTTTTCTTGTTTTCATAAATGCTCTTTACAGAATGGGTAACATCTATTTTAGCTTGGCGATCGCTGCGATCTATAGCAACCGCTAAGGCGGTTACGATGCTCAGGGCTAGGGGCTAGGGCTTTTTTCTTGCCTCGTTGTATCCTAGAAAATAGGTAAAAAATAGGCAATTGCCTACAGCAGTGCGCTCCGCGCAATCGCAAACACTTAACGCTCATGAACCCAGGAGACTTAAGTAACGAACAGTGGGAGACGTTAACACCGCTACTTCCCCCACTCAAACCCCGAACAGGTAAACCCAATCGCGACCACCGACAAGTGGTGAACGGCATTCTCTGGATACGAGCGAACAGGAGCCCCCTGGCGAGACCTACCAGAACGTTATGGAAAATGGGAAAGTGTGACCACAAGGTTCTATCGGTGGCAAAAAGCCAATATTTGGCAGCAACTCTTAGAACGTCTGCAAGCCTCGGCCGATCGAGAAGGAAACTTAGATTGTCCGGTTCATTACATGGAACAAGGAGCAGTAAGCGCGTTCGGGTGCAGGTCATCTGCGTCTACGTCCGCAAAGAGTCGTAGGAGATAAAGGCTACACAGGTCGTCGCATCCGTAGTTATTTCACAGAGGCGAGGTATCCGTTTTACCATCCCACGACTGTCAAATGAACCCCGTCAAGGTTCTTTTAGTCGTGAAATCTACCGTCAACGTAACATTGTGGAACGTGCTCTCAACCCACTCAAGCAATGAAGACGTATTGCTAGCCGATATGAGAAGTTGGCCGCAAATTATACAGCTATGATTACGATCGCCTGCGTTCTGTTGTGGTTGTAGTTTGAAAACACGCCCCCCTAGCCCCTAACCGCCTTGGCGGTTGCATATCTCAAAAACAATGATTGTTCTCGGCTATTTAGTCATTACTCTGCTGGTTTTCTGCATTTGGTTCGCAAAGTTTTGGGGCGATACTACCACCCCAAAGGATGACCGCATATCTTGGATAGCTTTAGCGATTGGCCCTCTGTTCTGGCCTATAGTTTTACCGTTCTCAATTCTGGAATTGGCTAGTAAAAAGAGTCAAGCGCAGAAAATAGTAGAGGATGACGAAATTCCAGAAATTATGGAGGGCGATGATGGCGCTAGCGACCATCCGCATCCGATAGTAACCCATTCTCCATCAGAATAATATAAATGTCGGTATGCCTTAAGGTAGGTTTCAGATTCGTGCTTAATACTACATTTAAGACAATTAAGCGCTGCTAATTCCTGAAGTTGCGAGTATTAAGGCGATAGCTGAGTGCCAGATCAAGGTTTCTCTACTCACTCTTTCCAGAATCTTTCTTTAGTCGGATACCGAATAAATGCTAAAGGAGGGATTATGAAGTTGGTAATTGGTAATCGCTGGTAATTGACCGCAGCGCTAACCCAATTAAAAACTGCTAGAGAACGATTACTGTTTTAATAACCAGGGGTTCTTAAATGAATACAATGTCTGATAAGCCAATTTATCGAGTGCTGAATGCTTTGTCAATCCTAGCGCTGACATACTATGCAGCTACTTCACTTCATTATATTTTTGAGAGCGAAGCGGCTATTAAACTCTCTAGCTATGAGACAGCGACTTCAACCCTACTAACAGGAAAATAGGGAGTAGAAGAGGCAGATAAATAATTTTCACAGGACAATTTAACTGGTGCGTGTGGAGCAAATTTAACTTGAGACTGGTGTAATATCTTTTCACCAGAAAATGAATTCCCTCCCCAGATGTCAATGCTCGAAAGTGTTTTTTCTCGACCAGAAGCTAGTTTTGTGAGACTGTTAGCACTGCAAATCGAGGAAATAGTTAAGTAATATATTGAAAACCATTATAATTTTAAGGCCGATCTAGCTTAACTTATAGCCCTATCTCATTCTAGTCTGGCTGAGCAAACAGGAGCGATCGCGCTAAAAATCTCTCAGTAAGAGCTACGGGTAGGATTTGTAGCAATATATACTTTTATAGTTGTGGATACTGTGGAAATTACTGAGGGGACAGTATCCAGAGGTATAATTCCTAAGCTTGTTGCGTCAACTTTGGCCTAACGCTCAACCGCAGTTTTGACTTTTGCTCCAGAATTTGCGTAACAA
Organism: Kamptonema formosum PCC 6407; assembly: GCF_000332155.1. Taxonomy (GTDB): domain Bacteria; phylum Cyanobacteriota; class Cyanobacteriia; order Cyanobacteriales; family Microcoleaceae; genus Kamptonema; species Kamptonema formosum. The sequence continues at coordinate 540,139 of NZ_KB235903.1, forward strand.
TCAGTCATACTACTTGACTTTTCTTGATATTTTTCCTTTAATAAAGCAAGTTAGTTAAAAAGCTTGTGGATGCACAGGTTAACAACCAACTAAGCAAATTGTCAAACTTTCTGGCAATTTACAATTGAAAAAATTGTCGTAGGAGGGGAACTATTTTTTCGGTTGCACGGTCTGTCAAAAACAGAGTCCAGTGTTTATTCGCGTTCCTGTTCTAAGCAAGTATTTACAATTACTTGCCTTTTAAGTAGGTGAAGGCAGCGCGATTCATCCAGGGGGGAGCGATGAGACCAAAAACCTTCCTCTGTAAGATCCGGCTCTTGTTGTAGTTAAAATCACTAGCCTTGCTCGTGATGTCTATGATAGACTCGCATTCATCTAAGTGGATTATTTTGGTTAGGAGGAGAGAGTTGTGGAGTCGAGAGTCCAGTGTAGAAAGCATTCCAGCTTCGCTACTGAACGGAGCAAGGAATTGCCTCCGGCCCCAAGGCTCTCTAATGACAAGTTAAATTACGTGACAGCTTATACCAGCCGGGTCAATGAGGGTCTCAACCGCTATCCGGTTTGATTTTTTGAATCCCACTGGAGGGAAAAGTGTATTGTAGAAAAATGATTCTTGCAAATCTTAAGGAGGAGTGTAAATGACACAGGTAACTAACCCTACTCAACCGGCGAGTTCAACGCCCAATGCTCAAGGTGGTCTTGATATTGTAGGCGTAGCCGGCGATAACAGACTAAGTGGCAGCTCAGGCAGCGATAGCATCCAAACCTTTGGCGGCAACGATCTGATCAATGCTGGTGCTGGCAACGATTACGCAGCTACTAGCACTGGCAGCGATACCGTCGTAGCAGGCTCTGGCAACGATACTGTCTACGGCGGCAAAGGCAATGATGTCGTTGACGGTGGAGACGGTAACGATTTTGTCGTTGGCGGCTTTGGCGGAGACACGCTTTCTGGCGGCGGTGGCGATGACGTGATTTACGCTGACGATCTAGGTCGCCCTGGTAATATTTCTGGAGGCGCTGACAATTTAAGCTGCGGCACCGGCTCTGACCGAGCCTTTGGTCTGGTAGGTGAAGACATCATCAGCGGTGATGACGGCAACGATACCGTCTATGGCGGTAAAGGTGGTGACACGATCAATGGCGGTGCTGGGAATGACTTCCTGGCTGGCGATCGCGGAGCTGACATCCTGACTGGTGGTACTGGTAATGATACATTCGCCTTTACTGCTCAGGCTACCGGTACTGGCATAGACACGATTACTGACTTCACTCCCGCAGAAGATAAGATTGCACTTGCTAAGGCTGCCTTCGGTGGTCTAGGTGGTACTTTCGATCCGACAGAGTTTGTAGTCCAGGCTAACTTCAACCCGAATGCTCCGGGTAGCACTGCTAACAAAGTCATCTACGACCCCAACAGCGGTTTGTTGTACTACAACACTGGCAACGGAGTTCAAGCCTTGGCTCAACTGCAAGGTGGACTTACTATCACTTCCAGCAACTTCGAGTTGTTCTAAAACGGCTTTTGAAGATGAGGATAGTCCTGATGTACTCCAAAAGGCTATCCTCACTTATCCAAGAAATCCAATTATGACGATCAGTGTGCGAGAGCTTGAAACTCTATGCACACTTTCTTATATGTTTTAGAAATAGGGCTTATGCGATGTTATAATCGATTTAATTTGTCACTTATATATTGACGGCGGACATAAAAAATGGTATGGAGTTTGATAAACGTTGGATAGTTCGCGATCGCTACGGCAATGATATTTATTTAACCTATGATGAAGTCAGCGATACCCTGACAATTTCCTTTGCATCAGGCGTACCAGCAACCGGAATAGAATTGACGGATCATATACTATTACGTATCAGCAAAACTGAACGCAAAGCCATCAGTATTGTTCTTTTTGAATACTCTGTATTAGCTCAAAAAACAGAGATCGGAATCAGGAGTTTCCCCATTGCAGCAGGATTATCGCGACTAGCAAGAGAAATGCAAGAAATTGTCTTTGAAATATTACTGCAAAAACCAGTATGTGATTTTTTGCATCTCTCAGCTTACACGCTGTCACTGGTGGAAACAATTCCAATAATTTCTCTGCAACATATCCGAGTGGCCATGAGTGAAGTATAATTGCTCAAAAAGAAGGGAGGGTGTTTGAGCGTTGAGCGAGCGATTATTGGCATGAAAATTGAAGAATCTATTAAACAAGCTCAAACTTATTTGGCTCAGGGAAATGTGACAGGGGCGATCGCGATTTGTCAACAAGTCATTGAGCAACAGCCGGATGCGATCGCAGCTTACATGATTTTGGGAGAGGCCCTAGAAGCTCAAGGCGAGCCGACGGGAGCCAGAGACGCTTATACTAAAGTGCTAGAACTCGATCCCCAGTTTGCCCTTGCTCATGCTTACTTAGGTCAATTATATGCAGAATATTGGTGGTTGGATGAAGCTGCTTACCACTACCAGCAAGCTCTGATCCTTAAACCCGACTGGTCAGAGGTACACTACAATCTGGGGAATGTATTTCAGAAGCAGGGAAATTTACCGGGGGCTGTTGGTAGCTACCGCGCGGCGATCGCTCTCAGGCCAAATTATGCTGATGCTTATTATAATTTAGGTCTGGTTTTTGACCAACAGAATGAGTTAGGGGCGGCCGTTGAAAGCTATGCCCAGGTAATTGCGATCGCGCCTAAATATGTGAAAGCATACAGTAATTTGGGCTGTACTCTGGTTAAACAGGGGAAATTTGAAGAGGCGATCGCGATTTATCAACAAGGAATTGCCGTCAAGCCAGACTGGGCTACTCTCCACAATAACCTCGGTCAAGTGCTGCTAGAGAAAAAGCCAGAAGATGCGATCGCCGCCTACCGTCGAGCCCTTGAACTCGAACCTGACATGGAGTTGGCTCATTATAACTTAGGTAAAGCTTGGCAAATGCAAAGCCGCCACGAACAGGCCGTCTCATGTTTTCAGCGAGTAATAGAACTCAACCCCAATTACATTTCAGCTTATACTGACTGTGGTTTTTCTCTGATGGCACTGGGGAAAATTGCCTCAGCAATGCCCTATTTTCACCAGGCGATCGATCTTAAACCTGAATTTGTTGAGGCTTATTGTGAATTGGTAGAGGCGAGGGCGATCGCATCTAGTCAAGAACAAGATGAATTACAACAGGCGAATGCTGCTTGTTATCTATTTCTCAGAGCACTAATGGGGCCGAAGGAAGAAGGAAGAAGGAAGAAGGAAGAGGGAAGAAGGAAGAAGGAAGAAGGAAGAGGGAAGAAGGAAGAAGGAAGAAGGAAGAGGGAAGAAGGAATTAGCCCTATAAAACTGGAGGAACAAAGCCAATTACCAATTACCAATTACCAATCACCAATTACCAATTACCAATTACCAATTACAAATTACCAATTACAAATTAAGGAAATTTGTCAATATCTGGCACAAACTTACCTACATTTAGGGAATGCTTTATTTGAGTATGGTGGATACGAGCAGGCAGAAATTTATTATCAAAAAGCTTTACAAATTCAGCCGAAAAATGCAGAACTTTACTGGCGGCTAGGTAAGAGTTTAGCCAAGCAAGAACGGCTGAATGCTGCGATCGCCGTTTATCATCTTGCCCTAGCAATTCAACCTGAGTTAACCCAGGTTTATTTTGAATTAGGACATCTGCTAGAAAAACAGCAGCGCTACGAGTCGGCGATCGGATATTACGAAAAAGTTTTAACTTTGCCCTTTCTAGGAAAATTAAGAACAGGGGATTTGCCTCCCTCAAATTCCCCCACTCATAAACTCCCACAAGGTATTTACTTATCTACTTCAGACTGGATTATTGCCAGCAAATTAGATCGCAGCAATTATCGTGAAATAATCTGTGAAGATGTAGAAAATATCGCCACTCACCAATTATCAATTACCAATAACCAATTACCCAAATCCGACTGCGGCGGTTTAACCTGTGGGCCTTGCTTAAAACGCATCTCTGATTGGTTTGAACCGATTCATTTAGGTTGGGGCGTTCATGTTTTGTCAAATTCTCAACCAATTCCCGTAGACTCGCCGAAAACCTTTGTTGCCGTAGTCCCAGACGGACGAGCTTGGATTGTTCCCCAGAAAAGTTATTGGCTACTTTGCAGCGCGATCGCAGTCATTACTCCTGACAATTATTTATTAGCAGATGTTTCCCGCGATTATCCTAACTTTTTGCCGGGATGTCAAAATCACGACCCTACTAAACATAGCATTTTTAAGCTAGAATCATTACCTCATTTAGAACAAATTGATGGTACTGTTGCCGTATTATCTGGACTATCAGGAAATGTCTATTTTCACTGGATGTTAGATGTTTTACCTAGAATTGAATTGCTCCGACTAAGTGGCACAGATTTTGATAAAATAGATTGGTTTTTAGTGAATAATTGTCAGCAGCAATTTCAGCGAGAAACATTAAAAGCTCTGGGAATCCCCGAAAACAAAATTTTAGAGAGCGATTCCCATCCCCACATTCAAGCAAAGCAATTAATTGTTCCCTCTTTTCCAGGGTATTTAGGTTGGCCACCGCTTTGGGCAGTTAATTTTCTCAGGCGCGTATTTCTTGCAGGAATTACCACTTTGAGCAGCTATCCCGATCGCATTTACATTAGCCGAAACAAAGCTAGATATCGGCGCGTCTTCAATGAAGAAGATGTGATGGAGGAATTAAGCAAATTTGGGTTTGTTAGAATCTTTTTAGAATCTATGCCCTTGCAGGAGCAGATAGCGTTATTCTTTCATGCTAAAATGATAGTTACACCGCACGGGAGCGGTTTGACAAATACAATATTCTGCCAACCAGGAACTAAGGTCATAGAATTGGTTTCACCTCACTATGTGGGTCACTATTACTGGCCGAGTAGCCATTATCTGCACCTCGACCATTATTATTTAACAGGTGAGGTGTTTGAATGTTATCCTATTAGACAATTGATGTATCAAAACTCCCTGACCGAAGATATTATGATTAACTTGAGTTCGCTCAAGAAGATGATGGAACTTATAGGTTTGTGATTTTTTGGCATCTGATGAGGCATCAATATGACATCAACTCAAAATATGGAAACGGTAGCGTTTAACTTTAACCAGCAAGCAGAAATTTATTTAGCCCAAGGCAAATTAAATGAAGCAATTGCAGCTTGCGAAGAAGCGTTGAAGCTTCAACCGAATTTTGCAGGCGCTTACCGTAATTTAGCTAGAATTTGGACGCAGTTAAAAAAAGCTGAAGCCGCAGCAGATTGCTGGTATCAAGCGCTAACTCTCGATCCGAATTGGGCAACCGCTGAGGAACATTTAACTTTAGGCAATACTTTAGTAGAACAGGGAAAGCTGGAGGAAGCTATTGCTTGTTACCTACGAGCAATTCAGGCAAATTCAACTTTAGTACAAGCTTACCACAATTTAGGGGAAATTTTCACAAGTAAAAATAAATTTGAGGAAGCAATCGCCTATTACCGCCAAGCGATTAAACTCAAACCTGATGCTTTTGGAAGTCACCACAGTTTAGGGAAACTATTAGCAGCTAAAGGCAACATTGATGAAGCAATTGCCTGTCAATATAAAAGCCTTGAAATCAATCCCAATTATGTTCGTGCTTATCACAGTTTAGGAAATGTTTTGGTACAAAAGGGCGAGTTGGATTCAGCTATTGCTTATTACAGCAAAGCAATTGAACTCAACCCAAATTACTGTTGGTCATACAACAGTTTAGGAGATGTCTTTCTCAAACAAGAACGTTGGGATAAAGCCATAAATAGTTATCAGAAAGCCATTGAGATGAAAGGTGATATTCCTTGGTTTTACTATAACTTAGCTGTTGCTATGACCAATCTAAAATCCTGGGACGAAGCACTTGCAGGTTATCTCTCTGCACTTGTGCTTCAGCGAGATTTGCCTGGAATTTACAACCGTATAGGATACATTTTGCGACAGCGAACAGCATCAGATTTAGATGCAACGGTTAGAGACTATTGCCAAGCTATCCAAGTGAATTCAGATAATGGAAAAACTTACTATAACCTGCTAAATATCATCACAGATGATAGCGAGTTTTATGTTGACTTAGCAAATAATTTAACCAAACAACATCAGTTTAGTGGAGCGATTGTTTTTTATCAAATAGCATTGCACATTAATCCAGAAGATGCTAAAGTTGCCTCAGAGTTAGAGAATGTCTTAGCAAGAAAAGATGAGTTAGATCGGCAAATATCTGTTTATCGCAGCCAGATAGAAATTGACCCAAACTCTGCGGTTGCCTATACTGATTTAGGGAATATATTACCTAAATATGGAGAGCTAGAGGAAGCGATTGTCTGCCATCAAAAAGCTAGTGAATTAAGAGGTTGGCATCAATGCGCTGCCAACAAATATCAATTTACACAAGATTGGTTTACTCATAATATCCCCATCTGGGAAAAACATTTACAGCAATTTGCCGGGATGCCGGGAATTAATATCTTAGAAATAGGCAGTTTCCAAGGAATGTCTACTTGCTGGCTTCTAGATCGTATTCTAACGGACACGACAGCAAGAATCACATCTATCGATCTCTATTTTCAGGCACAGTTTGATGGCAATATTGCTAAAACTGGAGGAGCACAGAAAGTAATTAAGTTAGAGGGGCTATCTCAGGATTTATTGGTAACTCTGACATCGGATTACTATGAAGTAGCTTACATCGATGGCTGTCACAAAGCTAGCAGCGTTTTGGAAGATACAATCCTCTCTTGGCGGCTGGTAAAAGTAGGCGGTTTGATAATTTTTGACGATTACGAATTTACCTTTCCCGAAAATCCAGAGCAAAATCCTAAGCTAGGGATAGATACTTTTATTTCAATGTATCAAAACCAATTAGAGGTGATTCACAAAGGTTATCAACTCATAGTAAAAAAAATCGCCAATGAGAAGCAGTTAGAAGAGAAAGCTCTCTTAACTAATGCTTACCTAAATTTGGGAGAAGCGATAGCCGCCCAAGGTTATTTAGAAGAAGCAATTTCCCATTATCAAAAAGCACTTGAATTTCAGCCCAAAATATCAGTGCCGGAACTGGATATCAAAGACTTCCTAACGAAAGAAGGCGAAATCAAACTAGCAGATTTCCCGGACAGTTTAAAATTCCGAGAATGGCATAAAAATCAGGTTTCATTAGTTTACCACAAATTAGGAAAGTTGCTGCAAGAAAAAAAAGAGTTAAACCGAGCAGCCTCTATCTATTGGCGTTCGATTAATCTCAACCCAAATTTCAGTTGGTCTTACCACTATTTAGGGGAAATTTTACAAGAATTAGGGGAAGACGATCGAGCTATTGCTGTCTACCGTCGCGCTATTGAATTAAACCCTGATTTCTGTTGGTCTTACAACAATTTAGGGGATATCCTGATGCAACTTTCTAGATGGGAAGAAGCTGCGGCGGCTTATCGGCAGGGGATTAAAATCAACCCTGATTTTTGTTGGTTATATAACAAGTTAGGGGAGGCGTTGGTAAAAATTTCTGATTGGGAAGAAGCTGCGGATGCTTACCGCCGCTCAATTGATTTGAACCCTGATTTTTGTTGGTCTTACTATAGCTTAGGGGAAGTTTTGGAAGAACAGCAGTATTGGGAGGAAGCAGTTAGCGCTTATCAGCGTGCGGTTGAGCTGGAAGCGGAGGATACTTGGATGCGTAAAAAATTAGGAGATGGTCTGCGACAACTAGGATTGTGGGATGAAGCAATGGCTATTTACGAACAGGCGATCGAAATCGATCCCAAGGCTTATTTTGCTTACGAAGGTTTGGGATTGTGTTTGTTGGAAAAGAAGGATTGGGAAGGGGCGATCGCTTCTTTCATAGAAGCACTACAGATTAAACCAGGCTTGTTAGAAGTTTATCACAAAGTTGGTTACGCCTTAGAAAAACAAGGTGAATTAGAAAAGTCCGAGTATCACTGTTGTGAGTATCAAATGCTACCCTTAAAGGTTCTGAAAAAATATTGTCAGTTTAGAGAAGATTTAACAGTCACATCTGAATTTGATCCTACTATAAATTATATCAAAATTTCGCCTGGTGATGAAATTTCTTTATTACCTTCTAAAAGCCTTAATAATAGCATATTTTCAGAAGATAAATATTATTTACCAAAAACATTTGTTGCCGTCATTCCAGATGGTCGTGTCTGGGCGGATGTAATTACAAGCGCTGTAATTAATTCGGAAAATAAGTTAGTTACGGATATTTCTACGGGTTGTGCAGAATTAGTAATACCTTCAGATAAATTACCTCCTATTGAATACATAGAGGGAAATGTTGCCTTTTTATCAGTACGCTGGGGCGGTGCAGCTTATTATCATTGGATGTTTGATGTAATTCCCCGCTTCGATCTTTTACGTCGTAGTGGGATAGAGATAGAGACAATAGATAAGTTTATAGTTAATAATACCGATCATTCATACGAAAAGGAAACTCTGAAAACATTAGGGATTCCAGAAACAAAGATTATCGAGAGTAGTTGTGGTCTGCATATAAAAGCTGAAAATTTAGTAGTTCCGTCAATTTGTTACCAAGGAGTATCTCAAATATCAAAATGGGCTTGCGAGTTTATCAAGAGGGAATTTTCAAGAGAAAAAAGCAAGCCAAAAATAGACAAATTCAGGCGAATTTATATTAGCCGTGAGTTAGCTTCCTATCGTCGATTTATTAATGAAGAAGAGGTATTAAACTTTTTAGATAAATGGGGATTTGAAAGCGTTAAACTAGAAACTATGTCAGTGGCAGAACAGGCATCTTGTTTAGCAAATGCTGAAGTTGTGGTAGCGCCTCACGGTGCTGGATTGACTAATATTGTATTCTGTAAGCCGGGAACTAAAATTATAGAAATTTTTTCGCCGACATATCTTCCTAATTGCTACTGGATACTTAGTAATATATGTGGTTTGGAACATCACTATTTAATTGGCGAGTTATGGGAAAATACCGATTCTCGTCTTCCTATACACCAAGATATTAAGGTTGACTTGGAGTTGCTAGAAAAGTTAATTTGGACTTATAGAATTATCTAACGCCGCCCTCTGGGCGGTAAAAAAACCGCCCAGAGGGCGGCGTTACGATCGGGCAGAATTATTATTAATCAAAGTTGTAGGTATGTGCAATGTGTGAGGATTATAGCCAAGCAGAAGTTTATGATAAGTTAGGTGATGCTTTGCAAGAAAAAGGAGAGTTTCAGGAAGCTGCGATCGCTTACGATCGCGCATCACAACTAAGCCCTAAAGTTTCTTGGTATTTCCACAAATTAGGAGATGTTCTTGTCAAGCAAAAAAAATGGCTGGAAGCTATTGAGGCAAATCGTCGCGCAATTGAACTCAAGCCAGATTTTTCTTGGTCTTATCACAATTTAGGCTATGCTTTGCTCAAACAAGAACAGTGGAATGAAGCCGTCGCTGCTTACCGAAAAGCAATTGAGTTAAACCCTAATTTCTCTTGGTCTTATTATAATTTAGGCGATGCTCTGGCGTTGATGCAAGAATGGGATGAGGCGAGTGCAGCCTATTTTCGTGCTGTTGCAGTCGATCCAAATTTACCTGGAATTTATGAAAAATTTGGGGATGCTCTGCGGCAACGATCTGAGTTTGGTTTAGAGCAAGCTATTAATTATTATCACCCTAATTCTGAGCAAAAGTCAAGGTTAAGTTACACTAATTTGCTAAGTTTTGTTACCCCAGATCCCGAACTCTATTCACAGTTAGGAAATGCTTTGGCAAAGCATAACCAGTTAGAGGGTGCAATTATTTTTTACCAAGCAACACTCGAAATTCAGCCAGATAATGCTGATGTTTCTAAGGAATTAGAGCGGCTATTAAAGAAAAAGAATGAGTTAGATATAGAACTGAACTCGTGCCGCAGAGCGATTAGAGAAAACCCCGATTCCTGTTGGTCTTACTACAATTTAGGGGTAGCACTGACGAGGCAATATAAAGACGATGAAGCTGCTGCGGCTTTCCTCCATGCTATGGAGTTGCATCCAGATTTCCATTGGTGGTTTTACTATAATTTATGGGAAGTTTTTGCTAAGCAAGGAAAACTCGAACAAGCTGTTAGTTTATGCCACCGAGCAATTGAAATTAAACCCGATAGTTTTTGGCCTTACTTAAATTTAGGGGAAGCTTTAACTCGACAAAATAAGCTTGATGAAGCGATCGCGTGTTATCAAACTGCAACTTACAAACAAACTTTAATATTGCTTGCAGGTTCAGGACAAGAGCAAAAAAAATTAGAACCCGTACAAGCTCCTGACTTTATTATCATTGGTTCTCAGCGTTGCGGTACGACTTCTCTGTACAGTTATCTGACTCAGCATCCGCAGATTTTGTCTCCTATTAAAAAGGAGGTCGATTTTTGGTCGTGGCATTTCAACAGAGGTATTGATTGGTATTTATCTCATTTTCCCCCACTTCCTCAAGGGCAACATTTTTTAACAGGAGAAGCTAGTCCCAGCTATCTTGATTATCGGGACGCAGGGCAAAGACTTTTCAATACTTTTCCGAAGGTAAAGCTAATTGTGCTGTTGAGAAATCCTGTAGATAGAGCCATTTCTCAATACTATCGCTGGGTGAGTTTAAACTGGGAAAATCGCTCTTTTGAAGAGGCAATCGCTGATGAGGTAGAAAGGCTGGAAAACAATCCTGATTATATTATAGGAGAAGAACCAGGAAATTATTTAGCTCGCGGTATGTATGTTGAGTTTATTAAGAAATGGCTAGAGTTATTTCCGAGAGAACAGTTGCTAATTCTGAGGAGTGAAGACTTTTATGAACATACGGCAGTCGTGATGAAGCAAGTTTTAGAATTTGTCGGTTTGCCGGAGTATTATATTTCCGAGTATGCGAATTACAATCCAGGGTTCTATCCGTCGGTGAGCGAGTCAATGCGCTCCTGGCTCAGCAATTATTTCTGCCCTTATAATCAGCAATTGGAAGATTTTTTAGGGATTAAATTTAACTGGAAATAATTTCTAAAGGTTAACTATTACCTATTTTATGCTTTAAATTAGCCATCAACAGGTATTCTTAGTTATAAGAATACAAATGCTATATTTCCTTGAATAATTATGGCGATCGACGGTTTACCAGATCCAGAATTCACAGAGTCCAGCTCAGCAACAATTCCTACGATTAAACTGCTGACTATGTTCCGGCTGGGTTTGTTTCAGATGGGATTGGGCATTATGTCGCTGCTCACCCTGGGGGTACTCAATCGGCTGATGATTGATGAGCTTAAAGTCTTACCTTGGATTGCTGCGGGTGCGATCGCAATGCACCAATTCATGTCACCGGCGCGGGTGTGGTTCGGCCAAATGTCGGACTCAAAAACTATTTTTGGCTACCACCGCACCGGTTTTGTCTGGATTGGAGCCGCACTTTTCACGACAACATCATTCATCGCGCTGCAAGTAGTTTGGCAACTCGGCGGTAGTTTGCAGGCTACAGGATGGAGCCCGCAAACTTATAGTTGGGCGGGAGTTCTAGCGCTAGTTTTTGCTTTTTATGGTTTAGTTTTGAGTGCGAGTTCCACACCTTTTGCTGCTCTTTTAGTAGATATTTCTGATGAAGACAACCGCTCCAAATTAATTGGAGTTGTTTGGTCAATGCTCATGGTTGGTATTGTATTGGGAGCAATTATTAGCTCTAAATTAATCAGTCGAGCTGAAGTTTGTGGAGCAGATATTTTGTCATACAATCCCTCTCTAGGGACACCAGTTACAGATTTAGCAAAATTGCAAAGCTCAATTAATCCTCTATTTGTAATTATGCCGGCAGTTGTATTTGGTTTATCTTTACTGGCGACTGTCGGTATAGAAAAAAAATACTCTCGCTTTGCTTTGCGTTCCAGTGCGGTTAACAGAGAGGATAAAATTAGTTTAGGTAAGGCTTTGAAAGTATTGACTGCTAGCCGCCAAACTGGTTTATTTTTTAGCTTTCTGCTGGTGCTAACTATTAGTTTGTTCATGCAGGACGCGATTATGGAACCCTATGGCGGCGAAGTTTTCGGAATGTGTATTTCGGAAACCACAAAGTTGAATGTTCCTTTTGGTATGGGGACGCTGATCGGTATTAGTGGCACAGGTTTTTTGATTTTACCGCGTTTAGGTAAGGTGAAAACGACTAAGATGGGATGTACAGCGGCAGCGATTTGTTTTGGCTTAATTATTCTCTCTGGATTTACAGCCAACGCCGGATTACTAAAAGCTAGTTTGCTATTTTTTGGTTTTTCTGCTGGGGTATTGACTGCTGGTGCCACAAGTTTAATGCTGGATTTAACGGCGGCGGAAACTGCTGGTACTTTTATCGGTGCTTGGGGTTTATCTCAGGCAATGGCAAGGGGTTTAGCTACTGTCATCGGCGGCGTGGTTTTGAATTTAGGAAAGGTTGTTTTTGATGCCCCTGTGTTGGCTTATGGATTGGTTTTTGCGCTACAAGCTATAGGGATGGTGGCAGCAATTTTACTATTGGGGCGCGTAAATGTGAAAGAGTTTCGGGAGAATGCGAATAATGCGATCGCGTCTATTCTAGAAAATGAATTGGATTAATTTTTTTCCGCAGATGGACGCAGATAATTGTATGATATATCTGCATTAATCTGCGGTTGTTTATTTTAACTCTCATGTGGGATTCAATTTTTAGTTTTGCCCAAAGTACGGCGGCTAGAGTCGGAGTACAATTGTTAAAGGATTTCGGTTCTGTCCAAGCTTCAGAAAAGTTAGATGGGAGTTTGGTAACTCAATCTGACAAGTGGGCGGATGCAGAAATTCGAGATGCAATTATGTCAGCTTTTCCTAGTCATGGAGTTTTAAGTGAAGAGGGAGAGCACGTTTTTCCAGGGAATGAATGGTGCTGGATAATTGACCCTTTGGATGGCACTACTAATTTTGCTAGAGGCATTCCTATTTGGGGAATCTCGATGGGTTTATTATATCAAGGAGTGCCTGTTTTTGGCTACGTACATTTGCCACCCATAAATCAATCTTTTCACGGTTTTTGGTTGGGAGATTCTGGACTTAGTGGCAATTCTGGAGCTTTTTTGAACGATCGACAAATTCATTCTAGTGCTGATGCGCTGACTTCAAATCACTTTTTTAACATTTGTTCGCGCAGTATCGCAGTTGCACCTCAGATTCCTGCTAAAATTCGGATGTTAGGAATGGCTAGTTACAATTTTTTAACGGTGGCGGCGGGTGCGGTTTTGGGTGGGGTAGAAGCTACGCCGAAGATTTGGGATATTGCGGGGAGTTGGGTGATTTTAAAAGCGGCTGATGGTGTTTGGATACCCTTGGAATCTGAGGCAATTTTTCCTTTGGAAGTTGGTAAGAATTATGGAAGTCGCTCGTATCCTACTTTAGTGGTGAGTCGGGAGGAATTGAAGTCAGTGTTTTTGCCGTTGATGAGGGGCTAAAAACTTATAACTTATTCTTTCTTAGGGAACGAAATTTAATAAGTATATGGACATAAATAAACGCTATAATATGCACTGAAACAAAAGCTTCTCAAAACCTACTGGAGTATGATTCAGATAAGTCAATGCGTATTCTCTGGAATTACCTAAAGCCTTATCAATGGCTTGCGGTTCTATCGTTATTACTAGCAGGTATCAGCCAGGTTCTAGCACTGGTAGACCCGATTATTTTTGGAAAAATCATTGATGATTACGCCACCCAACGGCGAACGAAAACGGATGCAGAGCTAGTCTCTGGGGTGCTGGTGCTGTTGATAATCGCCGTCGCTATTGCAGTATTATCACGACTTACCAAAGCTATACAAGAATACATGACCCGGCTGGTAGTGCAAAAATTTGGCACGCAGATATTTAACGACGGGTTACGACAAACACTCAGGCTTACCTATCAGGAATTTGAAAACCAGCAAAGCGGTGAAACGCTAGCCCTTTTGTTAAAGGTTCGCAGTGACACAGAACGCTTTATAAATTCGTTTATTAATATCCTGTTTTCGTCAATTGTCGGAGTGTTTTTTTTGGTTTGGTATGCTGTGACTAAACACTGGGCACTGGTACCCGTATTTGTAGTTGGCGTGTTGGGTTTAGGGGGATTAACCGGACTTTTGAGCCAAAAAATTAAAGGTCAACAGCGATCGATTATGCGCGAAACTTCTAAAAGTTCTGGGTTTATTACCGAGTCGCTGCATAACATTGAGCTGATCAAAAGTTTAGGGTTGACCTTCCCAGAAATTCGGCGTTTACAAGGACAAACTGTCAAAATATTTGCCCTGGAAATGGAGAAGGTCAAACAAATCCGGCTTTTATCATTTTTGCAGGGAACGACGCTTAGCTTGCTAAAGCTGTCGATTTTATTCACACTACTATGGCTCATTTTTCGAGATGTGTTGAGCACAGGCGAGTTAATTGCTATGCAATTTATTTCTGTTTCTATTTTTGCGCCGCTGCAAGAATTGGGTAACATCATTCTCGCCTATCGTGAAGCCGAAGCATCGTTACAGCACTTCGATCAACTGATGCAAAAACCGATTGAACGCCGACCTGAATCACCCATTGAGATTGGACTGGTGAATCGTTTGAGTTTCTTGAACGTTGTCTTTCGATATCAGGGGGCCTCTGAAAATTCCCTGGATGGGATTTCTTTTGCGGCAAATCTGGGGGATACAATTGCCTTTGTTGGCCCTTCAGGGTCGGGGAAATCAACATTGGTAAAATTGCTAGTTGGCTTGTACCAACCTAATAGCGGAGAAGTATTTTATAACGATATTTCTACCAAAGATATTCGCTACAATCAGGTGCGGCGACAAATTGGATTTGTAACCCAGGAAACTCATTTATTTGCAGGCACCATTAAGGAAAACCTCCAATTTGTCCAACCTGATGCCACCGATGCAGAAATTATTGCAGCACTCAAACAAGCATCCTGTGAGAATTTACTCACCCGATCTGAACAGGGTATAAATACAATAATTGGTGAAAGTGGTGTTAAATTATCGGGCGGTGAAAGGCAGCGAATTTCTATTGCCCGCGCCCTGATCCGTCAACCACGCCTGTTGATTTTTGATGAGGCAACATCTGCGTTAGATTCTCTGACCGAAGAACAGATTACTGAAACAATTAAAGAAATTTCAGCCTTGAAAGAGCAAATTACAATTTTGATTGCCCATCGATTGTCTACGATTATGCACGCCGATCGGATTTTTGTTTTGGAAAAAGGTCGAATTGTGGAGACTGGAAACCACGATGAACTGGTGAATCAGAAGGGGCTTTACTACGCTATGTGGCGACAGCAAATCGGAGAACGCTAACGGGAATGTTAAGTAGAAGGAAGAAGGATTTAGTTATCTAGGAGAGAAGGAAGAATGTTTATACAGTCAGCTTTTTAGCCATCCCGATCTTATGTTTAATTAGGTGGATTTACTTATTAATCAAGTTTGAGTTACATTTAACCTCTCCAACTTGCATCTATATCCCATTACACGACTTACGCACTCAACCAAAGAAACCGGGTTTTTTGACGAAAATACTTCGCCCTTATCCATAGATTCTCTCAAAAACCCGGTTTCTGGGACTCCCTGCGTAAGTCCTAATTATTTAAAACTCACGGGACTTACACAAAAGTATCCATAAGTTCTATGAGTTTTAATTTTCATTTAATTCGCCTTCTCAGCGTATTTTTTCTTCAAATAGTTGCCATAGAATCATTATTGGTAATCCTAAAATGATTCTATTGCATACTTATATCGCATCAAGCGATTAATTTCGCTAACACATTTGATAACTTTGCACCAAGATTCTCAACCAACTCCTGCTGTTTCGGATCTTTCATCGTACCATCAGCATTAAAAGCTTCATAGGCTTTAGGAACTGCCTTCTGATCTGGCAGCACAAACACATTAATATTGCCCAAAATCGAGCGCAAATGAACTAACCCTCGCAAACCGCCCAATGCCCCAGGTGAAGCACTCATAATTACTGCTACTTTGTCAGTAAAAGCCACCAACCCCGGTTCGCCAGGCTGCGGACGAGATGCCCAATCGATTGCATTTTTCAAAACAGGAGTAACTGAACTGTTATACTCAGGAGAAGCAATCAAAAACCCCTGATGTGCTATCATCAATTCCTTAAATTTCCGGGCATTTTCTGGCATTCCCTCTCTGGCCTCCAAATCTTCATCAAATAGTGGCATCGGCAAATCCCGGAAATCGACATAAGTCACTTCAGCACTGGCGGCTCTAGCCCCAGAAGCCGCAATTTTGACCAGCAGTTTGTTGTAGGATGCTTCGCGGGTACTGCCGGCAAAAGCAAGGATTTTTGGTGCGTTTATCATTGGTTGTTCCTAGTATTTGGTTCCAGTTAAATTGTACTATTCCGCGTGCTGCCAGATGAAGTCAGCAATAGGTCGATCTGTTGACGAAAGGCTATCTGAGGCTGAAAAAAACAGCACCGATCTTTGCAGTAACTTTCTACTACTTAAACGTCTGGCGACGCGGCTGGGAATGCCGTAGCCATAGGCGATATGGCCTTTCCCTGCTAGCACTACTACTTGATAATTAGGCTTAACTGTGATAAATTGAGCGATTGTTTCTGCCATTGTTTCATCCCAGAGGGTTTGGGCTAGAAAAAAACGATCGAAGCCAGCACTAGAACCATGTCCCTCAGAGGCGTGTTGCTGATAAATCTCTAGCAATATTTGCCGATATTCAGCATTATCGGTACGAATTTCTGAGGGGGCGGGAATGTGCTGTTTTTCTTCTGCTGTCAGACTTTCTAAGCCTTCGCGGGCAACTTTTCGCGTTACTTCTGTGGGTGTATTCAAGGCTAATACTGGCAGTTGATTTTCCTTGGCAAACCGCAAAATCGGTGCGTAATATTCCCAAGGAAATCCCCATCTTTGATTATACTGGGTTTGCTCGATTAATTCGGCTTCTGTAATTTTACCAGCTAAATATTGGTCGATCGCACCTTGAAAGGGACGCTGAAACATTTCCAGTGCGATCGCAACTTTGCGATTTTGCCGATACAGTTCTCTGATAATCTTCAGTTGAGCTTGATGATCTTCGAGGCTGTCGTGAGTTTCCCCCAGATACACGACATTTGCCGCCGCCAACTGTTGTAGAATCTCCTGGCTAGTATATGTCTGCTGCGGTTGCAAGTTCCCTGTCACTTCCGCCAAAGCTTGACTGCTACAGAATAGGAACAAGCCTAGAGACAAAGCGTAGAGTTTGGTTAGTTTAAGTTTGTTCATGATCGTATTTTGCCTTGCGATCGCAGCCACACACCACCGATCTCATCCAATTTATATAATTTAATCTTCTTACTTGATTAGCACTTACCCATTGTCAATACAGTCACTAATAGACACAACCGCCAATAGACAAGGTATCCTGACCTCGCCTGTCGGCGGCGTTGCCTGATTGATGCGTAAGTTCTAATAAGTTTACATTTAATTAGTAGTTATCTATCAAAAAGTAAACTTTCATTGCAGGTACTTGCATCTCTTAGAGAAGGTGCTAGATTAATAACATGAAGCAAACAAAAGCTTCACCCGACAGATATCACAGCGAAGTTCATACTTTAAAGCTCATACCTTTGAAGTTCACACCTTGAAGTTTCACTTTTGAATAAGGAGTAAAAAGCGCTGTTTAACTTTACATCTGTCTCATCCAACAACAACAACACTCACCGCGAAGTCTGATATTTCCTCAAATGTTGATGAGGGAGCAATGAAACTGAATCTTAGAATTTAGTTTAACTCCACGTCGAAATACAAATTAGAGGAAATTACTCAGTAAGTAACGCTTGGGTGTTGTTGTTTGTTTAAGCATATTGAAGGAAGAAGGAAGAAGGAAGAAGGAAGAAGGAAGAGGGGGAAATGCCATAAACTATAGAAAAAAGCCAAAGCGGGAAAAGAGATGAAAGGACTGTGGCTAGAAAACAAGCAACTGCAACTTTGCACCAACCTCCCCATCCCAGAACCGCCACCCGGAGAAGCCTTAGTACGAGTTTTGCGGGCGGGTATCTGCAACACAGACTTAGAATTACTCAGAGGCTACTACCCCTATCGAGGTATCCTTGGTCACGAATTTGTCGGCATTGTCGAACGAGGGCCCGCAGACTTAGTAAATAAACGAGTCGTTGGCGAAATTAACGCCGCCTGCGGTAAGTGCCGTTTTTGCCTCAGCGAACAACCAACCCACTGCGAAAATCGCACCGTCTTGGGCATCGTCAACCGTAACGGGGCCTTTGCCGAATACCTGACTCTACCAGTCGCAAACCTTCACCCCGTACCCGATAGCGTATCCACCGATGCGGCAACCTTCACAGAACCAGTCGCCGCCGCTTTAGAAATTCAGCAACAAGTACCCATCAGTCCAGAGGATAAAGTTTTAGTCGTCGGAGATGGCAAACTCGGCCAACTCGTCGCCCAAACCATTGCCCTCACGGGTTGCGAACTGTTGGTTATTGGGCGACACCGCGAAAAATTAGGGAACTTGGAAGATCGCGGTATCAAAACTGGTTTTGCCGATGCCGTGAAAGACCGATATTTTGACATCTCCATCGAGTGTACTGGGAATCCAGAAGGGTTTGCGATCGCACGTCGCGCCTTGCGTCCCAGAGGAACTCTCGTCCTCAAAAGTACCTACGCCGGAGCCCTCAGCTTCGACGCTTCGGCCTTAGTTGTCGATGAAATTACCCTAATCGGTTCTCGCTGCGGCCCATTTAAACCCGCCTTACAGTTGTTAGCCCAAAATCAAGTTGATGTTAAACATCTCATTCACAGTCGCTATCCCTTAGATGAAGGACTTGTCGCCTTTGAAAAAGCACAAAGCCCTGGGGTGTTGAAAGTGTTACTAGAAATAGAATAATATAACCGCAGAATAGCGATCGCACTTCTAATGGATTATAAAATTGAGTAAAAATGGACATAACAAACTTCTTGCAGATGTTTGAGCTAACACCGATCGCACTACACCAAGACTATTTATGTCGTCTTCTCCGCACCACGATAGATATTATGCGGTCTGACTCTGGGATTAGCTTGGGTGGAAGTCGTTATGGTGGTTCGCCTGATTTGCCAGAAGGATTCGAGTGGCCAACTCACCATCTCGGACTTTACCGCTTCCTTGGCCAGTTTAACTTTGCAGAAATTCCACAAGTTAATGCTGGTTTGCCTGAGTGCGGACTATTAAGCCTTTTCGTCGCTGATGATCCTGATGGTGAAAGCGATCTTTTTTGGGGAGATCCGGGCTATATTCATGCAGAATTCTTTACTGATATAACAAAACTTGTTCCTAATGTATCGCCTGATTCGGTTGCAAGAGGCTCTAGCTGCACAATCACATTTAGACAGACATTCGATCTCCCTTTTGACGAATATCAAGTTGACGAGTGGTCATTTCATACAGATGAGCTATGTGCATCTTATCGCGATCTTCGGAATGCTTTACACCACAGTGAAGACTATCTTCTCGGATATCCATCGCATTGTAGCCTTGCATACGATCCAACTCCGGGAGCAGAGTGGATTTCGCTATTTACAGCTAATTCCAATGACGAATTAGATTGGTCTTGGCACGATGGTGATAAGCTCATGATCTTCATAGAGATTGAACGCCTCAAAAAACACGACTTTTCAAATCTAAGATCGGACGCTGGTTAATAGCCTGTAAGTAGGGCTGACCGTGCCCACGCTGCGACTACATAGCCAGTTCCAGCTATTGGTAGATTAGCAAGTAATCGGTCTAAATGTCGTCGTGCTGCGAGTGATATAATGTTAGAGTCGCGATCGCACTTCTAATGGATTATAAAACAGCTCGCAATTTTCTGATCGATCAGGGTACTGCTCTTGAAACTCAACGAAATCCTGATGCTTTTTTGAGCCGTCTTAAACAAGGGAATGCACCAATTCCCGGACAAGTGACTAATATATTATTGGCTCTAAAAATTGTTTTTGATACTTTGCAAGAATCCCCAATGCTGGATCGGCAGTTAGTTTATGCACTGCATTTATTTGCCGTTGAAAGCGTGCGGCAATTTGAAGCCGGAAGCCGCAGCGGTATTGCTTGGCCCCCAGTTTTAAAGGAAGATGTGAAGCGGATTGCGATCGCAGTTAAAAATATCTTTTCGGGAGTCTGGCAGTAGCAACTGTTAATTGTTAACCGTTAACTGTTAACTGTTAACAATTAGGTTCAATTGCTACTTTGATTACTTTGCGATCGCGCATATCTTGAAATACTTGTTCTAAATCTTTTAAAGGCTGACGATCGCTCACAAATAATTCAAATGGAATCCTCCGCGTTGCTAATAGAGATAATGCCTCTCTAACGTATTTTGGCGTATTGTGAAAAACTCCTTTTAGCGTTAATTCACTATAGTGTAATTGCTCTGTACTTAATGCGATCGCTGTATCTTTAGGACAACCACCAAATAAATTTACAGTTGCACCCGGACGAGCACAAGCGATCGCAGTTTCCCAAACAGAAGGGACACCTGTACATTCAATTACCGTATCTGCACCCCAACCATCTGTTAATTCTTTCACCACCGCAGATATATCCGTTATCTGGTGATAATTAAACACCTTCGCTGCACCTAATTGTTTGCCAATTTCCAGCCGATTATTGTTACCACCAAATAAGAAAACTTCCCCATCAGGAAATACAAAATTTCCGTTTTCTTCCTTCCCTCTTCCTTCTTCCTTCTTCCTTCTTCCCTCTTCCTTCAACTGACCGAGTACCGCCACAAACATCAGTCCAATTGCTCCATCTCCTAAGACTAAAATGCGATCGCCTTCTTTCACATTTGACCTAGCAATCCCGTGTAATACGCAGGCTAAAGGTTCAGTCATTGAGGCTAAAGCCTCCGGTAAATCATTAGGAATTGGTAGCAAATTATGCTCGACAATTGGGGCTGGAATCTTTAAATACTCTGCAAAAGTGCCATTATTCCACGTCAAATGCGGACAGAGAGAATATTCTTCGCGTTGACAAAAGAAACATTTCATGCAGGGAGCAGAATTATTAGCAACCACGCGATCGCCTATCTCCCAACCTTTCACACCTTCTCCAATTGCCACTATTTGCCCCGCCGCTTCGTGACCAAATAGCGTTGGAGGCCGTAGCATTTTCGCGTGTCCTCCCCGCCGCCAAACCTTCAAATCTGTGCCGCAAGTTGTCGCCGTCGCTACTCGGATTACGACTTCACCCGCCGCTGGTGAGGGGTCAGCAACCGTTTCTAGCCGTAAATCTTCTTGACCGTAAAGTACCGCTGCGAGCATCGTCAACTGCCTACTATTTCCCAACTCAATTATTTTAGAGTAGTAGGTGCAGCTCTGGGGAAAATCTTTAGCAAGACTTAAGTTATTTTTGGGAAAGTTAATTCTACAATTGTCTACAATTGGTTAGGTAGCTAAGTTATAATTGACAAATGACCAGCATTAATTACGGGGTGGTACTGGTGACAGCCAGTTCGCGGGTGGAAGCGGAAGCGATCGCTAAGGCTTTAGTTGAAAGTCAGCTAGCGGCTTGTGTTAGTTTCACGCAAATCCACTCGATCTATACTTGGCAAGGCGAGATTAATTCAGAGTCAGAATGGCAGCTAATTATTAAAACTGATTTAGCCAAGTTTGATGTATTAGCAACAAAGGTGCGTCAACTCCATTCTTATGAAGTTCCGGAAATAATAGCTCTTCCTATTGTGGCTGGTAATCCGGCCTATCTTCAGTGGATTTCAGAACAAGTTGATTAATTGTATCATGGTATAAGTGTGAGCCACCGAAAAATTAGCTGACTAAATTTATTAATTTTATAATATGTCCAAAATTTACAATTGGAAACGCTTCTGGTGCCCGATAACAGGCAATACAATCCCTATTATGTCACTCTCGGCAGAGAATTTTCTGGAACTACTGGTTTGTAAGGCTTTCGCCGGGCGTTGCATAAATTATTGAGAATGGCTAAAATCCAGCGATCTCAAGGCGAAAGCCTTTTTCTCTGACCAAAGTGACATAATAGGGATTACGTGAATTATCCTAGCTAAATCGCGATCGCTCTTTTACTGTTATAGCAACCGCCAGGGCGATTAGGGCAAGTACAACTGTTACCTTTAGTCCATAATCTCTTAGGTCGTAACCTCTTCCCTCTTCCCTAGTCCCTAGTCCCTAGCTATATCGTTTCCCAATCTCTTTAACCGAATTCTTTCATAAACTTGGGATGGCAATAGTTTGTGTATGCTCATTCGCCGCTCAATATCGGCAATTGTCATCCCTGAGCTATTTGAGTTTGAGGCTGAATCTAATTCTATTTCTGAATCAGATTTCTCTACAAATTGAGGCAGAAATGATTGAGTTATAAGTTTTAATATACTGTCAATTGTTAGCAGATAAAAGTTATGATGTAAAATAGTCATTAGCCAATCTGCTTTCAAAGCTTTATATAGCCAAACTAAGGTACTTTTATAATTCTTGCTTTGCTTATTTTTAGAGGCAAAGTAGATATAAAATTTACTGCTAGACCAATTATAAATACTAGGGACAATCTCAGGGTGACGCTGCCGGATATCTGCCATAATTAAAGCGTGAGACTTTGCCATTTCTGCACAGTTGGAAGACATACTGCTAGTAATCTGGCGATAGCCGACTAGAAACTCTGGAACAACTTTAAATTGATAATATTCCGCAATGCGGAGATAAAGATCCCAGTCTTCACAGCCTTGAGCATTTTCTGCTTTCAATTGACAGTTGTAACCGCCGACTTTCTCTAAACAAACACGGCGAATTAGGGAGGAGCTAGCATTGCCTATAAAATATTTATAAATTAGAGGTTTGTATACTTCTCCTTCTATGGTAGAATTGTAGAATCCTCCTGTTAGTAATTCTTCTCGATCGATATCTAGCGACCAAGAATAAACTAATCCTACCGATGGCTCAGAATTTAACATACACTGCACTTGTTTTTCCAGGTTTTGAGGATACCAAATATCATCCGCATCAATGGGTGCAATATATTCGCCACTGGATTTTTCAATAGCTAAATTTCGAGCCGCTGCAACTCCGGCATTAGACTGTTGCAGAAAGATAATGCGCCGATCTTGTTGAGTAAAAGATTTGACTATTTCCGCAGTGCGATCGCTAGAGCCATCATCAACGACCACAACCTCAATATTATCATAAGTTTGAGATAAGACAGACAAGAGCGTTTTTTCAATAAAAACTTCAGCATTATAGGCTGGTATAATAACTGAAACTAAAGGCAATGCCAAATCATTTTTAGAGATATCCATATCTAGGGTAGTTATCTGAGAGTGGTTTGGGTTCGACTCTCTACTGAACCTAATATATCTAAATGCCATTTCGCGTCAAGGGTGAAACTGGCAAGTCGGATCTGGGTACTCTAAGCTGAGAGCGCAAAGAAAAAGTATTATACTATACTTGACCAGCATACTTGGATAAAAATTTTGTGTGGTGCATGAATGTTAAACTAAAAGCAGGCTCAACGTTTTGGGAAGTTTATCAAAGTAACCAAATAATTAAAGAATTGGTAAAGATGCCCTGGAAACAATAGCACTGTCAATAAAATGTTTACTAGAATACAAGTAGAAATCAACGCAAGGCAATTACGAAGATTAACAAAAATTATGTATTTGAGGACACAAGCTTAATGGTTCTCCCTCAAAAATAAACAGACTTTACCCGTTGTAAAGTAGCATCTGTAAAACTCAAGTACATTTTGGCAATTTAATTTAAACAGTTTAGGTAATGCTTGATCACAATGAGTTGACCGTCTCAGTTATTATCCCAGTTCACAATGGGGGCGCATACTTCCGCACCTGTCTGTCCAAATTGGCGGAAGCCTTACCAAGAGCTACCGAAATTATTGTAGTGGCAGATGGTGATACGGATGGTTCCTGGCGTTTAGCCAGGGAATACGGCGCAAAAGTAATTAGAATTCCCGAATCTGGTGGCCCGGCCCAGGCTCGGAATCTGGGGGCACTGGCAGCTCAGGGAGATATTCTGTTTTTTGTAGATGCAGATGTTGCTATCTGTCCAGAGGCTATAGGTTATGTGATGAAGATTTTCCAGGGGAATCCGTACTTAGCTGCGATGATTGGTTCTTATGATGATGCTCCTGGTTCGCCTAATTTCTTATCTCAGTACCGAAACTTGCTGCATCACTACGTTCACCAAACTGGCTGCGAGGAAGCGTCCACATTTTGGGGTGCTTGCGGGGCTATCCGCCGAGAGATTTTTTTGGCTGTGGGTGGCTTTAATGAGATTTACCGTCGGCCTTCGATTGAAGATATTGAGCTGGGGTATCGACTGAAGGCGGCGGGTTATCGGATTCGATTGTGTAAGACGTTACAAGTAAAACATTTAAAACGCTGGGAAGCTGTTTCTCTGCTGAAAGCTGACTTTTTCTACCGGGCACTACCTTGGACTGAATTGATTTTGCGCGATCGCAGATTGAATAATGACCTTAACCTGCAAGTTTCTAGCCGAATCAGCGCGATGTTAGCTTATGGGTTAGTGGGATGTTTGGCTCTAGCATGGCTTTGGGTTGGGTTTTTGCTAGTAGCAATAGTGTTCGCTCTATTGCTTTTCTGGCTAAATGCGCCACTTTACCGCTTCTTTGCCCGTAAACAGGGGCTCTGGTTTGCACTCAAGACTATTCCTTGGCACTGGCTGTATTATCTTTACAGTGGACTGGCTTTTGCGATCGGCACTGTAAGACATCTATCCCAGAAAGGGGGCCTTTTTAAGGTTGGCTCTCCAGCATCGGCTCAGTAATAATGATGGAGGTGTGCGATCGCACTCATAAATCCCCGCCCAAATCCGCGAATTGTTGTAGGATGTTGTTTTGGGAATAGCATCTACCGGAATTTTGAGCAGAGCCGTTTTCTAGAAATCCTAGAAGACAAAAGTAAACCTGGAGGTACTCTAAGTTGGAGCATTACCCTGTCATCATCACCGGCGCTGGCCCCGCAGGTTTAACCGCTGCTTACGAACTGGTTAAACAAGGCGTAGCACCTCTGGTGCTAGAAAAAGGTGATAAAGTTGGTGGAATCGCCCGCACGGAAACCTACAAAGGTTATCGTTTTGATATCGGCGGCCACCGATTTTACACTAAAGTTGAAGCTGTCCAGCAGCTCTGGATGGAGGTACTAGCAAAAGATTTTATTAAAGTACCCCGCCTATCGCGGATTTACTACGGAGGCAGATTTTTTAACTATCCCCTCAGCGCCTTCAATACTTTATCTAACCTTGGCATTATCGAAAGTCTATTGATTTTGTTGAGCTACTTTAAAATTAGAATGCAGCCACTTCCTGAAGAAGAAACTTTCGAGCAGTGGGTGACTAATCGCTTTGGCGAACGTTTGTATAAGACATTTTTTAAGACTTATACTGAGAAAGTTTGGGGGATTCCTTGCAATCAGATTCAAGCAGACTGGGCAGCGCAGCGGATTAAAGGACTGTCGCTGACAACAGCTATAATTAATGCTCTTTTTGGTAGTAATGATACTAAAACATTGATTAAAGAATTTGATTATCCCCGCTTAGGGCCGGGGATGATGTGGGAGCGGTTTACAGAACTTGTAGAGGAAAAAGGGGGGAAAGTAGAACTCAATACAGGAGTAATTCGGATTGAGCGAGATGGATATCGGATTAAGAGCATCGCCGCAGAGCAAGATGGAAAAATATTAGAATTCTCTGGCGATAACTTTATTTCCAGTATGCCCGTATCGGCCCTGCTTAATCGCATGGAACCTCAGCCCCCCGAAGAAGTCATTCATGCAGCGCGATCCCTTAACTATCGTGCTTTCATGATTGTCTCCCTGGTTGTAAATCAGCGCGATTTATTTCCTGACAATTGGATATATATTCACACTCCCGATGTGAAAGTGGGGCGGATTCAAAACTTCAAGAATTGGAGTCCTGAGATGGTTCCCGACTTGAGCAAAACTTGTTTGGGAATGGAATATTTCTGTGACGAAGGTGATGAAATCTGGAACATGGCAGATAAGGATCTGATCGAATTGGCAGCTCGCGAGCTAGAGTGTTTGAATTTAGCCAAAGCTAGTGATGTCGAAGATGGAGTCGTGATTCGTCAACCAAAAGCTTACCCCGTTTATGATAGCGAGTATCGCCAACATTTGGAAGTGATTCAAGGTTTTCTTACCAAATTTGAGAACTTGCAAACTATTGGTCGCAACGGAATGCACAGATATAACAATCAAGATCATTCCATGCTGACTGGGATTTTGGCAGTGAGAAATATTTTCGGGGATAATCACGATTTGTGGGATGTCAACACTGAGCGTTCTTATTACGAAGATTTCACGTCAGAGAAGTTGAAGAAGAAGAATAATTAGCGTTCCTGCTAACACCAATTCTCGAAAGTCTTGCTACAACCTTGAGTTTGGGTTTCACTGCTGGGACTTACGCACTATGTAACGCCGCCAACGGGCCTGGTCTAAACAACCGCGCCCGTTGGCGGCGTTAAGGATAGTTTTGCATATGTCCGACTGCCTAAGATTGCATAAAATTAGGACTTACGCAGGTATTCCCAGAAACCGGGTTTTTGAGAGAATCTGTGGATAAGGGCGAAGTATTTTCGTCAAAAAACCTGTTGGTTGAGCGAAAGTCGAAACCCGGTTTCTGTGGTTGGGTGCCAAAGTCCTGATATCTTTAGCCTTCGTCTTTAGGAAATGAAACTTTGTGTGCGATACTATTTCAGCAATAGGGCGATTAACCCCACAACCTATAGTAAAAGTTGTCTGTGAAACAAAAAATGGAAAAACTCAAACAACAAAAGAACCAAGCCCCCAACTCAGGGAAGTCTAGGGACACAAATGCGATCGCAACCCCAAAAACCCTTCTAGGCTTACCTTCCCCCACCCTGAAAAAACTCATCTGGGCAGCAGGTGTAGCCTCACTCTGTGCTAGCTGTCAGAGTCCTCAAGCCCCTTCCGCCTCAACTTCCAGCCCCAGCCCCTTGGAGAGTCCCGTCGCTACTCCCGTAGCAGTCAGTAGCCCCGCCGATCCTAATACTCTCAAAATAGTTTCCATGCTGCCCATGACGGGCAGTTCTCAGGGTCAGACTCAAACGATGGTCAACGGTATTAAGCAAGTCGTGGACGAGGCAAACTCAACCGCTTGCGAGGGTAAACTGAAGGTCCAATTTGAGCAACTCGATGATGCTACCGCAGCGACAGGAAAATGGGACCCCGCACAGGTGACGGCAAATGCTAACAAAGCCGTTGCTGACGGTAGTGTGGTCGCAGTTATCGGTCACTTCAACTCTGGTGCAGCTAAGCTGTCCATTCCCATTCTCAACCAAGCTAACTTAGTAATGGTTAGTCCCGCTAATACCTATCCCGGCTTGACTAAACCAGGGAAGGGTACAGCCCAGGAACCTAACGTTTATTACCCGAATGGCAAACGCAACTACGTTCGTGTAGTACCTGCTGATGACCTCCAAGGAAGCGTCGGTGCTAAGTGGGCTAAATCTTTAGGAGTGCAAAAAGTCTATATTCTCGATGACCAAGAACTTTATGGCAAA
Source organism: Kamptonema formosum PCC 6407 (assembly GCF_000332155.1). Taxonomy (GTDB): domain Bacteria; phylum Cyanobacteriota; class Cyanobacteriia; order Cyanobacteriales; family Microcoleaceae; genus Kamptonema; species Kamptonema formosum. The sequence goes on from NZ_KB235903.1 coordinate 567,719, forward strand.
GGCTTGGGAGATATTTTCGAGAAAACTAGCAAAGAAATTGGCTTAGAAGTGCTCGGACGTGAAGGAATTGACAGGCAAGCTGCTGATTATAAAGCTTTGATGACTAAGATTAAGGCTTTGGGCCCAGATTTGATTTACTTTGGTGGCATTACTCAGAATAACGCCGGACAGTTGATTAAGGACATGAGAAACGTTGGGATGACTGCTGATACAGTCAAGTTCATGGGGCCTGACGGTACTTATGAGAAAGCATTAATTGATGCTGCTGGTAAAGATGCTGAAGGAGTTTATGCCACTTTTGGAGGAGTCCCAGCAAAAGAATTGACTGGTGCAGGACAAACTTGGTACGAAAGTTACAAGCAAAAATACAATTCTGAACCAGAAGCTTATGCTGCTTATAGCTACGAGTCCGCTAAAGTGGTTATGAATGCGATTAATCAAGTCTGCAAAAATGACCGGGCTGCTATCCGCGATGCAGTGATGGCAACTAAAGACTTTAATGGGTTACTCGGTAATTGGAGTTTTGACGCTAATGGTGACACTAGCATTACTACGATGTCGGGAAATGTGGTTAAAGATGGCAAGTGGGAGTTTGTAAGCGTACTCAAAGATGAGTAATTGTTAGTGGTTAGTGGTTAGTGATTAGTGGTTAGTAGTTTTGATGTTAAGTGCTAATCACTAGCCAATAACTATAGCAATCCTAAATGAACCGTAAATTTTTTACCCCACCCCAACCCTCCCCTTGCTAAGGGGAGGGAGTAAGAAGTTCACAAATGATTTAGGATTGCTATATCGCTTAATTAGCAATTAGCACCCCAGCTATCACAGGCATCAAGGGGTAGCAATTCGTATAACCATTAGCGATGAGCAATTAGCCATTAGCAATTAGCCATTAGCAATTAGCCATTAGCAATTAGCCATTAGCAATTAGCAAAAATAATGAAAAATTGGCGGATTATCCTTCTGTATCTAGGTGTAGCTTACATAATTTTACTGTTAGGGCCGATTGCTGGATTTGACTTGCCTCGGATTGTTGTAGAAATAGTCCGTAGCCCTCAAGTTTTGATTCAACAATTGTTAGTAGGTCTTGTCAATGGTGCTCTACTTGCGATTATTGCGTTGGGTTATACGATGGTTTATGGCATTATTGAGCTAATCAATTTTGCTCATGGCGACTTGTATATGTTGGGTGGTTTTGCGGCTTTAACGGTGATGGGTGCTTTGGGTATTCAGGATGGAGCTCCTCTCGCAGTTGCTATTCCGGCAATGTTAGTTGCTTTAATTGCTAGCACGGGTTTTTGTGCTGGAATGAATATTATTACTGAACGTTATGCCTATCGACCATTGCGAAATGCACCGCGTTTAGCACCGTTAATTTCAGCAATTGGAGTTTCTTTTATTTTCCAAAATATGGGATTATTTTGGGGAGGTTTGAGGGCTTTTTTCCCTGTGATGGGAACAAACTCTGCGGCCCCTAAAAGCTTTCCCGATTTGTTGCCCAGAATTGATATTCTTAAAGCTTTGGGGATTGATAGCAGTATTGTATTTACAACCAAAGATTTGATTGTTTTAGTAGTTGCCACAGTGTTGATGGTTTCGCTGCACCTATTTGTGAAGTACACTCGTTGGGGAAAGGCGATGCGTGCTACTGCTCAAAACCGAGATGCGGCTAAAATTATGGGAATTAATGTCGATCAGATTATTGCTCTGACTTTTTTAATTGGTGGTGCATTGGCTGGTGCTGCTGGGCTATTGGTGGGATTGTACAATAATACTATTGTTTTTACAATGGGTTTTACTGCGGGATTAAGGGCTTTTACGGCAGCAGTTTTGGGTGGAATTGGTAATATTGTCGGGGCTATGTTGGGGGGAGTTTTGATTGGAGAATTATCGTCTATTAGCGATCAATATTTGTCTAGCCGTTGGACTAATGCTTGGGTATTTGCGGTTTTGGTGATTATTTTGGCATTTAGGCCGGGAGGGTTATTAGGAGAGAATGTTCAGGAAAAGGTGTAAGTTGGTAATTGGTAATTGGTAATTGGTAATTGGTGATTGGTAATTGGTAATTGCTTAAATTTATTTCTCGATATATTCGGCGGTTGAAACCGCAGCTACACAAACGAAGTCCGCCTACGCGGACTAAAGAATGAAACAACTAACAATTAACAATTATGAAAAAAAAGATAATTAAAGCAATTAAGTCAAGTGGTATTGTGGGAGCGATCGCAGCCTTAACCGTTCTCATCTTTGGTGGTTGGAGTGGTTCAGTGATCGGTTGGTTGCTGGGTGCGGGTGCGGGTTTCATCCGCTGTCGCAACGAGAAGATTTATAGCCCAAAAATCGGCGCGAGACTGGGTATTGAGGCGGGATTAGCATTAGGAATTTGGCTAGCGATCGCCAGCGTCATAGAAGGAGTTATACTCAGACCGAGTTCTGGTCAATTTCCTGTACCCTTGGCGACTACATTACTTTACGGTACTTGCAGTTTAGCGCTCGCCACTCTTGCAGGCGGAATCATGGGAACCCTACAGGGAATACCAGGCGATCGCAAACGATTAGCTACCCTAGTTACACTGGCTTTCATCCTCATCTCCTTTCCCTTTGTCGATGCAGCAGCAAAAACCGAATGGATAGCTACAGTAGTACAGATTCAAATTTTTATTATCCTCGCCTTGGGCTTGAATATTCCTGTAGGTTTTGCCGGCTTGCTTGACTTGGGATATGCAGCTTTTTTCGCGATCGGCGCTTATACTACTGGCTTACTTTCTTCTCCGCAACTTAACTTATATTGGAACTTCTGGGTGGTACTACCAATTGCGGCTTTAGTGGCTGCGATCGCGGGCGTAATTTTAGGTACTCCGACATTGCGATTAAGAGGTGACTATCTGGCAATTGTCACCCTGGGATTTGGGGAAATTATACCCGTTGTATTTAGAAATTTAACTTCAGTGCGGATAGAAGAACCCATATCTAAACTATTAGGTTCCATCTTTGGTCATCCAGAAATAGCCATTTGTTTTTTGGGCTGCGAACAACCCCTTAACCTCACAGGCGGCGAAGCCGGAATTAACCCTATTGGTCGCCCATTTCTGCCCATAGTCGGTACATTTAGTGCGGGCAACTATTACCCTTGGTACTACTTAATTTTATGTCTAGTTGTCTTCTCCTACTTTATGATTTCACGGCTACGAGATTCCCGTCTGGGAAGGGCTTGGGCCGCTATGCGCGAAGACGAACTCGCCGCTAGTGCGATGGGAATTAACCTCGTCAAAACTAAGCTATCAGCCTTTGCAATGGGCGCTACTTTTTCGGGATTTGCAGGTGCATTTTACGCCGCTTATATCAGCGCTATTTTCCCTAGCGTGTTTGATTTCTCGGTTTCTGTAATCATTTTATGTATGGTAATTTTAGGGGGATTAGGAAATATGAGTGGGGTGATTTTGGGGAGTATTATTATTATGTCTGCGGACAGACTTTATCTACCACAACTCGCACAAATTCTCAAAGGTTTTCTCAATACCTCCGTATTACCTAACATTACCAGTCCAGAATTGCGAGACTTTCTAGCAACCAGTTTAGACCCGATACAATTGCGCTTATTTCTGTTTGGTCTAACTCTAGTGGTAATGATGATTGTACGCCCAGAAGGACTGATTCCTGATAAAGTACATCAAGCGGAATTGCACTCAGATAATGAGGCGAGTAATGAATCTTTAGCCGATGCGAGGAGTCAATAATGCCACTATTGGAAGCACATCAACTGACAATGCGATTTGGAGGATTAACTGCGGTTAACCAGGTTAATTTTACTTTGGAAAAAGGCACGATCGCTAGTTTGATCGGCCCTAACGGAGCCGGGAAAACTACATTTTTCAATATGCTTACGGGTATCTATGTCCCTACTTCTGGTCAGTTGCGGATAGAAAATCAAGACATTACTGGTTCGCCCCCTGACAAACTTACAAGTTTGGGAATTGCTAGGACATTTCAGAATATCCGTTTATTTGGTAACATGACGGTATTAGAAAATGTTTTAGTAGGCAGACATAGCAGACTAAAAACTGGATTGTTAGGAGCAATACTCCGTACTCCCGCAGTAGAGCGAGAAGAATTACAAGCTAGGGAAAAAGCACTTTCTCTAATTGATTTTGTGGGTTTAGGCACTTCTAAATCTCCAGAAAGGGCAAAAAATTTGTCTTATGGGGATCAGCGGAGATTAGAGATTGCTAGAGCCTTAGCTTCCGATCCTAAAGTGTTGCTATTAGATGAGCCGACGGCGGGGATGAATCCCAATGAAACGGCTGATTTAACGCGGTTTATTTATAGGATTCGCGATGAATTAGATTTGACAATCCTGTTAATTGAACATGATATGAAAGTGGTAATGGGAATTAGCGATCGCGTTAGCGTTATGGAATATGGTATTAAAATTGCTGAGGGAACGCCTGCGGAAGTTCGAGCCGATCCCCGCGTGATTGAAGCATATCTAGGAAAAGAAGAAGATAATGGCTAATTGCTAATTGCTAATTGCTAATCGCTAATTGGGGAAAATTTCTCCCTATCTCCCTCTTCCCTCTTCCTTCTTCCCTAGCCTCTAGCCCCTAGTCCCTAGCCCCTAAGAAATATGCTTGAAATTAAAGAAATTCATACTTACTACGGTAATATCCATGCTCTCAAAGGAGTTTCACTAAAAGTTGAGCGGGGAGAAGTTGTCACTTTAATTGGTAGTAATGGTGCGGGAAAAACTACCACTCTTCGCACAATTCAAGGTCTGATTCGCCCTCGCCAAGGTAATATCTTATTTGAAGGAAAACCCATAAATTCAATGTCTACAGAGGCGATTGTTCGCTTGGGAATTTCTCAAAGTCCAGAGGGCCGACTGATTTTTCCTCGGATGACGGTACAAGAAAATTTAGAAATGGGGGCTTATCTCCGTAATGATAGTCTTGGGATTAAATCTGATACAGAATTAGTGTTAAATTTATTTCCCCGATTAAGAGAGCGAATTAGTCAAAAAGGAGGGACGCTGAGCGGTGGCGAACAGCAAATGTTAGCAATTGGACGGGCGATGATGTCGCGTCCTCGGTTGTTATTATTAGATGAACCAAGTATGGGTTTAGCTCCGATGTTGGTGAGCCAAATCTTTGCGATTATTCGTGATATTAATTCCCAAGGAACGACGATTTTACTGGTAGAGCAAAATGCTCGGATGGCTTTAACTGTTGCTCATCGGGGATATGTAATTCAAACTGGTCAAGTTGTAGTTGAGGGTACGGCTAAAGATTTGCAGTCTAATGAGACAGTTCGTAAGGCTTATTTAGGCGAGAGTTAATTTGTTAGAACTTACGCAAAACTATCCCTAACGCCGCCCTCTGGGCGGTTTGTTTACCGCCCAGAGGGCGGCGTTACAAACAATTATGTCGTAAATCCTCCTTTGCAAACTCAGCTACCAACTAATTAAACGATTCCGATTTTACCGGAAACGACTTAATTTCCTCCTCAAGAGCCATCCGTACTCTTTGCCACTCAGCCTCAACCTTTAACAACCGATCGTGAGCTATTCCTAAATCTAAAATCTGGTCTTCTCCTACTTCACTAACAGCACGAGCCATATATTCCAAATCCTTGCATAATTCCGACAAAACCATAGCTCCCAAATTAGCACTACTTGACTTCAGCGTATGAGCTGCTACCTTGAGATTACCAGCATCACCAGCCGCGATCGCCACCTTAATACTATCCAAATATCGAGGCGCATCCCCAAGGAAAATATTAATTAAATCCACCAAAAAATCCGGTTCATCATCATCATCATCGTCAAGTTCGCGGAGACTTTGCAAGATTTGAGCATCAATAGGTGGATTTTTCTCAGGAGAAAGAGAGAAAGATGAAGGGATAACCCCATTATCAGATTTAGCTAAAAGCCCTGAATGCTGCAACCCCAAAAGATCGGCTCCCTCCCTCAAAATAGGCTTACATTTACTTAAAGCATTAGCCAATTCTTCGCGGCGGACAGGCTTGGTAATATAATCATTCATACCCGCAGCCAGACACTTTTCGCGATCGCCTTGCATCGCATTAGCAGTCATCGCAATAATCCGAGGTCTTAACTGTTCCGGCCATTCCTGACAAATACGGCGCGTTGCTTCTAACCCATCCATCTGAGGCATCTGCACGTCCATCAACACCACATCATAAAATTGCTTCCTTAAAGCCTCTAAAGCCTCCAATCCATTACCCGCAATATCTGCTCGATATCCAATTCTTTCTAACAAGTGCGTAGCTACTTTCTGATTCACTAAATTATCCTCTGCCAACAAAATCCTGAGCTGATTACCATTGCGACCATTCTCACTAGAAGAAATATTTGCTCTGACCGCATTGCTAGTGGCTGGTAAAGTTTCATTCGTTGGATTGACAGGATATTGTTCCTTCACATGAGGCGACTGTTTCAATCCTAAATTCACGCTACTAACATCTACATTTTCCGGCTTTTTATTTTTAACTCCTCCATCCCCAAAAATTTGCAGCAATACATTATAAAATTGAGATTGTTTTAGCGGCTTAGTTAAAAAGCCTGCAAAATTAATTTCTGCATTTTCAAGTTTTTTCCATACTTCTGCCTTACCTAAATAAGTAAACATCACCATCGGCAACCGTCGCTCTGGCTCAGTTCTCGCTGGCTCCGAGCCATTGACTAAGTGCGAATAACCTAGCTCAAAATTCCGAATCTTATTTGCTAGAGCTATGCCATCCATATCTGCCAAATTCATCGCTAAAATCGCTAAATCAACCATCGGATTGTGTTGGAGCAATTGCATAGCTTCTGCTCCTGTTGCAGCAGCAATCGGGATCATTCCCCAATACTGAGATAGCTTAATTAAAACTTGTCGATTAGTATCATGATTTTCCACAATTAACAAGCGCTTGCCCTTAATAAATTCTGGCGGTTCCTCCACAGAGCGAGACTCAACAGCTTGGGCAATAACTGTAAAATAAAAAATAGAACCAGACTCCAATATTTGTGTATCAACAAAATGTTCTGGAGGACTTCCAGCCATACTTTGTCGGGTTCCAATTGGGGGAGAATGAGAATTTCCAGCTACAGGTGCAGCCTTGCTCACTACCCACATTTTACCGCCCATCATCTCGCTCAAACGCTGGCTAATAGCTAAACCTAAACCCGTCCCTCCATATTGCCGCGTCGTCGAAGCATCGACTTGAGAAAAAGCCTTAAACAAGCGATCCATTCGATCGGGAGGAATCCCAATTCCCGTATCCTTAACAGCAATTTGAATTTCGTAAGGTACAGGTACTTGGTAATTAGATAGTGGTAATTTATATAACTCTTCCCCATGCCGTTCGGAAATCTTCCGCGCCGTAACTGATACCACAATTTCTCCCGCTTCTGTAAATTTCACGGCATTGCCGAGCAGATTTACCAAAATTTGGCGCAGTCTGGTGACATCTCCTAATACCTTAGATGGAACTGAAGAATCAATTAAATAAGCCAATTCTAAACCTTTTTCCGAAGCTTTAGGAGCGAGCAAATCTAGAGATTCTTCAATACAAGTCCTCAGTTCAAAGGGATGCTGCTCTAAATCCATTTTTCCAGATTCAATCTTGGAAAAGTCAAGAATATCATTAATAATGGTCAACAAAGCATCACCGCTAGTACGGATTGTCTCCACAAAATCTCTTTGCTCAGGAGTTAAATCCATATCTAAAAGTAAACCAGTCATCCCGATTACCGCATTCATAGGAGTGCGAATTTCGTGACTCATAGTAGCTAAAAATTCACTCTTAGCTCGGTTAGCAACTTCTGCTGCTTGCCGTGCTTGCTCTAAAGCTTCGTTTTGCTCTGCTAATTGTTCCTGCCTTTTAACTTCCGTTTCTAAAAGGTGTGCCTGAGCAAGAGTAATTCCTACTTGAGCGGCGACATCTTCTAATAGTTCAATTTCATCAGTTGTCCACTGGCGAGTTACATCGCACTGTTGTAAAGTAATAATGCCATTCGGTTCACCCTGATAAGAAGTGCGAACCGAAAGCATAGATTTCAATCCAATTCTGCGGCACATAGGAGCCGAAGATTCTAATAGGGGATCGGCAAAAACATCGGGAGAAGCTAAAGCTGCATCTTCAGCAAGTAACTGTTCCGTATAAGGATTATAAGTGACAGAAAGCTCTAAATCTAAAGTAGATTCATAGCCCGGTTCTAAATATTCAGCTACGCAAGGGAGATGGGGATAAGGTTCAATAATATAGCTGTGAATTGTACAGCGATTAACTCCAAACACCCGACCAATTTGGGTAGCAGTAGTTTGAAAAATCTCTAGAGTATCTAACTTGGAACGAACTTTTTGAGTGATTTGCTTTAATAACAAAACCCGCTGATATTGGCGCTGTAAAGTTTGTTCCCGTTCTTCCCGTGAAATTTCAGTACCAATATAAATCGCCATTAACTTGAGAATTTCTAATTCTACCGGCTTGAAAGGCGACCTACCAGCGGGAGAGGTAAAACTAAGAGTACCGTAAACTCGACCCTGCACCATCACGCGAGCACCGATAAAAGCTTCTAAGCGGCGGACTGTATAGGCGGGATGGTGTCGCCACTGAGAAGTCCCAGCCGATTCTATAGAAATGGGTTCGAGCGATCGCACTACCTCGCGCTCAAAAGTTCTCCCCAAAGCAAAACCATCTCCTTTGGCAAATCCGAAGGGGAAATCTTCTGGTAAATAAGCAGCAATCACCTCATAGCGATCGCCCGCCACTCGCCCCAAAAGTCCAATATCCATCCTAAAACGCTCGCACCCCATTGCCAGCAGCCGAGAAATTCGCTCCTCAAAATTGCCATTTGTCCCTAAAGTCACCTCATAAAGCGATCGAATTGCCTCCTCGCTTTCCCGCAAATCCTCCACCGCTTGAAGCTGATGGGAAATATCGCGCAGCGTCCCAAAAACTCCCGTAACTGCGCCTTCGGAATCTAGCATTACCTGAGCAAACATTTCTACCGTAATAAAGTTAGGCTCGATCGGGGATTGAGGAGCAAGAATTTTTAATTCTGCATCCACGACTTCCAACTTTTTAACAGAGAGCTCCCGCCGATAAAATTCCGAGCGAAGTGTAATTAAAGACTGAAATAAATTTGCACATTCAGTTTGGTTTTCGGGATGAATCCAATCTAAAAAATTAGTTCCCAAACACTCAGAAACAGAAAAACCTGTAATCGCGACCCAAGCTGGATTCAGAAAAGTCCAAACACCTGCCGTATCGATCTGGAAAATCGCTGTTTCCTTAAGGCCTGAGAGCACTTTTGCATACTGTGCCTCATTTGTCCGCAGATCGATCTCTAACTGCTTACTGAGGGTGATATCCGTATTAGTGCCTACCATTCGCACGGGTTCACCAGCAATATTTCGCAGTGCTTGACCGCGAGCGAGTACCCAGACAATACTCCCGTCTTTGGAGAGCATCCGAGACTCATTAACGAAGTTAATAGTCTTCTTGCCTAAATGGTCTTCTAAAGCCGCCCTTAAGTCATTAATATCATCTGGGTGGACGCGATTGAACCATTCCTCAATGGTGTTAGAAATTTCGTGGCGATCGCAGCCTAACATCTCCTTCCAACGCACTGAGTAAAAAACTTCCCCAGTTTGGATATTCCAATCCCAAATCCCATCGCTATTAGCTCGAATCGCCAGATTTGCCCGTTCTGAGCTATCTTTAAAAGCCTCCTCTATTTGTTGGCGATCGGCTTTAAGGCGGTTGACCTCAATCTCAGCTTTGTGCAGTTGAGAACTAGACTGCTCGATTTGGCGTTGCAACCCTACTAAGCCAGAATGTAGCGATCGCGAATCCAGAGCTTGCAGAAGAATAGTTCTAGGATTCACAATACCCGTAGGATGCCCCGTATCGTTAACCATCACCAAAGGTAGTTGGTCATAAGTTTTATGCAGCATAGCCAGAGCCGATTCCAGGGTATCCCGCGATCTGATCGGCGACGGCGAGTTGCTACATACTGTAATCGCCCTAGTCTTGCTCAAGTCAAGCCCCAAAGCCTGCAACTGTAAAATATCGCGAGAACTAACAGCCCCAATCAGCTTACCCGTATATTTTTTATGGCCCTCAACACCGCTAGAGCCATTAATTTCTAGTTCTTGACCGTTTCCCCCTTCCGTAATCAGTACATAGCTAGCGTTATGTTTAAACATCAATTGCGCCAGATAACGCACAGAAGAATTAGCCGGTGCGTGAATGATTCTCGATTGGTGAATCTGCGGGATTTGACCGACTTTGATTAAATTAGCGGGGAGTATGAGGGGTGGGGATGGGGAAGATGGGGAGGATGGGGAAGATAGGGAAGATGGGGGGGATTTAGCTACCCTACCTCCCCTACCTTCCCTACCTCCCGTCTCTTCCCCTCTCTCCCATCCCCAGTCCCCCATCCCGAATCCTGTTTCCAAGAAACTTTGAGGAGTAATCATACCCACGAGCTCCTCAGAGTCGCTGACGATTGGTAAGTGTCCGATTTGGTGTTTGCGAAGCAGGGCGAATAGGGTGAAAATGTCAGGAACTTGGGATTCTCTTGCTGAGATCACAGACCTAATCATGATTTGCGAGAGCGGAAATCCCCTTAAACTTGCGCCAATCGAGTTGAGCTGTATAATATCTCGCTCTGTCAAGATACCCAGAATAGTTGCAGGGGCGACCGTAGGAGCCAAAAACGATGCTGCTCCCCTGCCATTTGCCTCTGCTTTCTTGCTGTGTTCCCCTGTCGAGACTCCTGTACCTAAATGTTGTTCTACTACCAGTACATAGCTAGCACCAGCGCTACTCATCTGCACGATCGCATCTTCCACGGACGTTTGAGGAGTCGCCGTGAGAGGATTGCGATTGATGGCCACACTAACAGAGGGGATAAACATCAGGGGGCTAAGAGTGAAATTTGCTGGAAAACCTGACTGTGGCTAGCGGGTTGGCTAATAGGTTCAGAAGGCACGGTTGACGCGACACTACCCGCTCCTACCTCCAAAATATTGGCATCCAGAGTTAATTCCGCACCACATCCTCACACCGGACAGGTTGCTTAAGCACAGTTCCATTTGGATTTGTAACGGAGCTTGCCTCTTGCTAGTATGCTTGGAGGCGCGAGCGCAACCAGCCTAATGCAAATATATTGTTACCTTAAGGGATTTGCCAAAACACAAACCCCTAAAAACACTACTGGCATTTCCCAGCAGCTCTAAGAACGCGGCTAACCCTAGCACAACCCAAGGAGAAAGGAAAAAGGTAGCATCTGACCGCAGAAGCAACTAAGCACTCGCGATCGCGGCGCAAAGTACCAGTTTTCTAACTCCCCCAAACACACCAATGCACCCTAGATATCTCATACAGTTCCGATCTTAGGCATCTGCAAACCGCTAATTTCCCAGTAGCAGAGACCCCAGGATACTGTTGTCACTGAGTAGCGAACGGACTAGCAGCTCATAGACTTGCCACTGGCAGTCTCAGGCTAAGCCGAGTTTTACTCATATACTCCCACATTAACAAAATACTGCCAGCCGGCCAGATCCAATTGGTCGATGTGAAGCTTGATTTGCCCCTTCATGAAACTTACAGACTTTTCGCCACGAAAACCCACCCCTTCAGGGGTCGGGATGAGTAAATGCGGATGAGAGCCGCATTGCCATATTCTTTATATTCAAGTTACTGGGAACTCGTGACTTAAACTTTTATCAGCCGAAGCAAATCAAAAGAGTCAGGGTTGTCAAAAGAGCCGATGGCTTCTATTGCCAATTCCTAAATCAAAGACTCGTTCTTTTAACGGCATTGGTTGCACCTGGCTGCAAGCTGAATAAGTCTTTGATGACGTATATCAAGGGTAAATTCAATTTTTAAGACTTGTTAATAATTAGCTTTTTTTTGTTCACAAAAAGTGATAAGGAGGTAAAGCCTCTCCTAGTTGTATCTCCCAGTGGGGGCAAGTTTCTTGCAAAGTCTGATATCTTTCTAACAGTAAATATTCGTCTTGAAAGTTGACTAAAACATAAATCCGCCCTTCCCCATCTGCTGTTGGTTCCACTGTTGCAGATGGATAAGTTTCGCTAGCCAGCGTACAAGCTTTTTGCCACTCTGCTGCTTGGACTTCATTAAAATCTTGGATTTGTTGATATCGCTGCTTTTTAGCCAGAAAATACTGCCTTCCTCCTGTTTCCAAAGGTAATGGTTCCTCTGGCGGCAAAAGGGGGGTAAATTTTAAGCTATATTCGCCTTTTCCCTCAAGTTGTTCTAACTTTTCTAGGTATTGTTGACTATGAGATTTTAAATGTATCTGCAAGCTTTCTGTAGAGGCAAAGTAAGTCCCAAAGCGTAGGGGTAAAACAGACGTTTGACGAAATACTTGACAGATGACCCGATCGTGGGCTAAAACTGCCTGCATTAAGCGATCGCTGTCATCTTCAAAGGAGACTACAGATATTTCTGGCTCTACAAGTGCGGATAGGCTATCGCTACTAAAAATCTGAACTTCACCGGCAATTCCACTAGGTAAGTCCAGGGGCGTGAGAGGTGTTTTGAGTAGAGCGTAAGTGTGAAGGTTATACTGATGGGACTCCACAAGTTTATATTAATAGTTATGATATAATTTTAACACCTGCGGCAATCTGTGTCTAGTGATTTAGCAGACAAATTCTGGTAAGGTGGGCGCTGCTATCATTTAATTCGATTAGAATAGCATCGCATCAGGACACGCCCTACTATTAGAAATATAATAGGAGTTGTTTATGTCTTTTCTTCGCGCACGCGGTACTATCCGACCCAAAATTAGCACGATGCCTCGACCGAAGACGGAGGCTTCAATGCAGCTAGAGCTTTACAAGTTGGCGATGGAAAAGCAGCGGATTCAACAAGAATTGAGGGTTTTGGAACAGCGAAAGCAACAGTTACAAGAACGCTTAATTATTGTTAATAACGAGGTTGTTGAAGTCGAAAAAAAAACTATAGAATTGCGCCTCGGCGTTCCTGATGTACCTCAGTCAGCGACTCCTAACACCATTGCTGATTCAAAAAAATTAGATACTTTTTACTTGGAATATTAATATTAGTGGTTAGTTGTTAGTTGTTAGTTGTAGGACTTACCAAGGTGGCCCAGAAACCGGGTTTTTTACCAAAATACTTCGTTCCAGCCCACAGATTCCCTAAAAACCCGGTTTCTCTGGTCATAGCGCATAAATCCTGAATGAGCAATTACCCATTACCAATTACCCATTATCCTCTTCCTCATTCGCCATATCTTCCATTTCCTGTATTTTGATTAACAGTGCTTCCTCCTGTTCTTCAAAGTCTTCTTCGGAAACTTCCCCTAAATCAAAAGCTAGCTGTAAAGCTAATAATTGCTTGCCCAAGTTTTCAGTCTCATTAAGTTCAGAATCAACCCGTTCTTGAATTTGTTCGCCAATCCACATTATGCCACTAATTGGGCCTAATACGGGAAGAGTCAATAAATCAAAAAGCATAAGTTTTTCTCCAATTTAACTAAGTTGAGCAAAGGTATAAGGTGCAGTAAAATTGTTATAGCGAATTCTCAATCTCTCTCCAAATTTTAGGTCTATTTCTTCGACGGTTTCCCCAAACTTAGGTTCGCTTTCCCAAGGAATCAAAAAAGCTGCATTATAAATCATCCCTTCTCTGAGCATAGCACTTTCTATTACTTCCACAGCTAAATAATTTAACTCATTCCGAAAAGCCTGAACTACTGTTTCTTTCCGATGTTCTAAAGCAGCCTCAATCATTTGACCAATTTGGATGATTTGATCCATACTTAGCGCTTGACCTTCCAAGGAATCCCGTTTTTCTTTTAAGCTTGGATTTGATTCCATCAATGCTTGCAATTCAACGGTTGTCTCCCAAAATACTTTAACACTAACTTCTTGCAATCCTGTTAATTTTTCAAATAATTCTTTGAGTTGAGTTTGATAAGGGTTAGTTAGTTGTTCTGTTACCGCCTCCCAAGTTTTGATTACCATCCCAAAACGCAGAGGTAAAAGTGTGCGGAAACCTGCTGACATTGCTTCTTCTAAAACTTTTTCGTGACTCAGCAAGTGGCGGCGCGAAGCTAGGTATTTTTCTTGGGTAGCTTGGGAATACAAGAAGGTAAAACCGTCCAAATTTTTGCTATGAACTGGTTTTTGGTCGAGTCCTTTTAAGTTTAAATTGCAAGGGCCAGGAGTAGGAAAAATTCCGTAAAGGTAGAAGCCACAATCCATAAAGTTTGCCAAAATAAGTAGCTATATTTAATTAACAGTTAACGGTTAACGGTTAACAGTTAACGGTTAACACTTTGCCGCTGTTCTGCTAGCCGCTCATAAGCTGTGCTAAAATGAGTCGTGGTAATTTGAATAGCACTCGCATCTGGTAAACTTTGGGCGCGGTAGCAGCGGATGGCTTCAACTGCGGCTTGATTGCTAAAAAGTGCTAAATCTGCACCGTTCCAACCTTCTGTTAAAGTTGCCCAATATCCCAAATCTACTCGCTCTAAAGGTCTGTCTTGATTGTGTATTTCTAAAATTGCTAAACGGTTTTCTAGATTTGGTAAGTCTACCTTTAATTGTAAATCTAAACGACCGGATCTAAGCAAGGCGGGGTCGATAATTTCCGGGCGGTTAGTAGCGCCAATTAGCAGAACATTGGCGCTATTATGCAGACCATCTAATTCTGTTAATAATTGTCCCACTACGCGATCGCTTACGCCGGAATCCCCACTATGACGACCCCGCGCGGGGGCTAAACTGTCAATTTCATCGATAAATACGACGCAGGGGGAGGCTTGACGGGCTTTGGTAAATAATTCTCGCACGGCTTGTTCCGATGCGCCTACCCAACGACTGAGTAATTCTGGCCCGTTGACGCAGATAAAATTTGCCCTAGCTTGGGAGGCGACTGCTTTTGCGAGTAAGGTTTTGCCGGTTCCTGGTGGCCCCCAGAGTAAAATTCCTCGCGGTGCGATCGCTTTGGTTTGGCGGTAAAGTTCTGGATGTAAGAGTGCCCCTTCCACTGATTCCCGCAGAGTTTGTTTGATGCTTTCTAGTCCGCCAATTTCTTCCCAAGGGACATTCGGAGATTCTATTTCAACGCTTCGCAATACGGCGGGTTTGATTTCTTTAAGGGCCTGCAAAAAGTCGGAGTGAGTTACACTCATGGTGTCGGGAATTACTGCTTCTAGTTCGGGGATGTGGCGACGTAAGGCGCTATAGGCAGCTTTTTGACAGACTGCTTTTAAGTCTGCGCCTACAAATCCTACTGCTAAATCGGCGATCGCGCTTAAGTTTACTGTCTCATCTAGGGGTTGCGATCGCGTCAGAATTTGCAAAATTTCCAATCTTCCCTGACAGTCTGGTACGGGAAAATGGACTTCGCGATCGAAGCGACCTGGACGGCGTAAAGCGGGGTCGAGATGGTCGGGACGATTAGTAGCTGCTAGCAGAATCACGCCTTTTGTTTGAGCAAAACCATCCATTAAACTTAACAGTTGAGCAACGAGGCGCTTTTCTACTTCACCTTCAACTTTACTGCGATCGGGCGCGAGGCTATCAATTTCATCAATAAATACTAAACAAGGGGCATTTTTCGCTGCTTTTTCAAATATTGCCCGCAATTTTTGCTCAGCTTCGCCGTAATATTTACTCATTACTTCCGGGCCTGCAAGGGCAATATAATTAACACCTAATTCATCAGCGAGAGCACGGGCAGTGAGGGTTTTTCCTGTTCCTGGTGGCCCCACTAATAGGACACCTTTTGTCGGTTCTAAGCCCAGTTTTTCCAGTAATTCTGGTCGTTTGAGGGGAATCGCCACTAATTCTTTAAGTTCTTTAAGAACTTGGCCGAGTCCGCCTACATCTTGAAGAGAAGGGATTTGTGTCGGTGGGGTAACGCTTGGTTCTGGCCCGGTGGTTTCAGTAGAGGTAGGTTGAGTACGGATGCGAGTAGTACCGATATCCGTTTTGGGAGTTCCAGAACGGGGGATGTTCCCTTGGCGAGGAACGCTACTTAGGGGACGGGTATTAACTTGTACGTCCGCTTTGAGTTCTCCGCTTTGTATTTTTTCTTCCAGGGTTTTTGCTAGTTCTAGCAACTGATCGAAACCTTTGAATAAATCGTTCATGGCATCCTCAGCTAGCGTAGTTTCATACTAACATTTATGTCAGAGTTCGTTAGGATTTTGTGGCGATCGCAATGTATCTAAATAATTTTTTAGGCAATTTTATAGGACTTATAAAAGACCTAACCCCCCAGCCCTCTCTTGCCTACAAGGGAAGGGGGAGAAAGAAAGACCAGCCATTTCCTCTTCCCCTACAAGGTGAATAGGGGGACAAAGAAAAAAAGTAATTCCCCCCTCCCCTATGAGGGGAGGAGGGTAGGGGGGAGAAGTCAGATTTGGTCTGTATCAAAAATCGGGATGCTACCAAAAAATTTGCCCGGAAGAGAAAGACAAAATTTCAGATTGTCTTTCTAATTCCGGGCAAAAAAAATCTCAGCTATAAATCGCCTAAACGATTATCCCCAAGAGCATTTCACTCTTAGTAACGGCGAGAAGAGCGATTGTTGTTAGACCAGTTACCACCACCAGAACCA
Organism: Kamptonema formosum PCC 6407; assembly: GCF_000332155.1. Classification (GTDB taxonomy): domain Bacteria; phylum Cyanobacteriota; class Cyanobacteriia; order Cyanobacteriales; family Microcoleaceae; genus Kamptonema; species Kamptonema formosum. The sequence goes on from NZ_KB235903.1 coordinate 584,348, forward strand.
CCTCTTTCTTCGCGAGGCTTGGCTTTATTAACTTTCAGGTCGCGACCCATCCACTCAGCGCCGTCAAGGGCTTCAATTGCTGCTGCTTCTTCGGCTTCTGTTCCCATTTCTACGAAAGCGAAGCCCCGTAGACTACCAGTTTCGCGGTCTGTAGGCAACTGAACGCGCTTGACAGTGCCGTACTCTGCAAAAGTTTGGCTAAGGTGCTCTTGAGTCACCTCATAGGATAAGTTGCCGACGTAAATTGACATAAATCATCTCCAGAATCAAATGTTGTAGAGAGTTAGATTCGGAGAAACGTTGATAAAACGAGTTACACTGCCGAAAATAAGCCTTATAAAAATACTCTAGCACAGGGGGTAGCTTTATGGGGAGAATTTTTTATGAATATTTATTTCTGTGCGATCGCATAACTATCAAAAGCGACCTGAAATATTCATATATATTCTCTGCCATAGTTTTTACCTCTTCATTGCCGATCGCACATAAGGTTCTGGGTCTTCAGCCACCCAACCTAAATTAGAATTGTAGCGAACTTCAAAATGCAAATGTGGCTGGACAATATCAGGTTTTCCAGTTATCCCCACCTTTCCCAAAATATCTCCCTGCTGCACCTTTTGACCGACTTTCACTGCAATATTACCTAAGTGACCGTAGCGAGTTTGTTTTCCCGCCTGATGGTTCACAACCACTAAATTGCCATAAGTCCCTTGGGGCCCAGCAAAGGCCACCGTACCCGCACCTACACTTAAAACCTGTGTCCCAGTTGCTGCCAATATATCTATACCGCTATGGAAAAACACTTGACCCCGAACCGGATGTAACTGCCAGCCGTAACCTAACCCTTCCTTTGCTGTAGCAGGCAGAGGATAGCCTTGTAAAGCGGTTAAACCCTGACTAGCAGAAGTTCCTGGCGACCAATTCACACCGGGTACAAACACCACCTGCGGTGTAAGCTGACAGCCATTCACCTCAAATAGCACGTCGGCTCGGACTTTGTAAACATCAGCCAGCTTTTGCCAAGTCCAACCTGTGGGTACTTCTACGCGGATGCCGTTGTAGGGAGGAATGGCGATCGCGATCCCAATAGGGGCTAAACCTCCTCTCAATGGCGGATTCATCCCCATCAGCGTAGCCGGAATTAAATTATACTGCCGTGCTATGCTCTCCAGAGTTTCACCTGGGGCGACAGTATGACGCTTGATGCGATCGAGTGCCGGCGGCTGACATATCGAGTCGGCCTCTGGTGAAGGCGAATTGGGAGGAAGATTTGTTGGTGTTGGCGCGGGAATTGCTGAAGTTGCCAAAACTGAGGCCATCAACCAGAAAAGAGCCGAAAATGGGAGAAACAAGCGTTGAAAAGTCATGCCAGATAGATTGAAAACGCAGCGAGTTTTTATACTTAGGCAAAGAGTTATCGCGGATCTACTAAGCTTGGTTTACAATGAGAAACAATCTCTGCCTCAATCTCGATACTTTAAGACATTCGATACCATAACGCACCATGCCATCTAAAGAAAAAAGTATTTCTGACGGCAGTTGATGATTTTTTGATTAGATTAGAAGTTAAGGCCTGTGTATTAAGATTGAGGTATCCAGCCAGAAAAGCCGATGAATGTAACTTTAAAGCAATTAACTTTATATCTAGCCTTGCTGTCGATCGGCGGTGGTGTGGGCTGTTTGGGCAGCCGCTACCTGCAAGCAGGAAATCGTCCCGAAGAGTTAGTTTTGCCAGTAGTGCGGCAGCAACTCCCTCCTTATCTGCCACCTCAAGCTCCAGAAAATAAAATAATTGAACGCACCAACTCTAACTTTATCGCTGAAGCTGCGGAAAAGGTTGGCCCGGCTGTAGTCCGCATTGATGCCACAAGCAAGATTTCTTCTCAAGTGCCTGAAGCTTTCAAAAATCCGCTATTTAGGCGTTTTTTTGGAGACAGTTTGCCTTTACCTGAAGAGCGAGTCAGGCGCGGTACTGGGTCTGGATTTATTCTCAGAGATGATGGTCGTATAGTTACTAATGCTCACGTCGTTTCTGGAGCTGATACTGTTAAAGTTACGCTTAAGGACGGTCGGGAGTTTGAGGGTAAGGTGCAGGGTGTAGATCCGCTTACGGATGTGGCAGTGGTGAAGATTAATGTTAAGGGGTTGCCAATAGTGACGATGGGCAGCACTGATAATATTGTTACGGGACAGTGGGCGATCGCGATCGGCAATCCTTTGGGTTTAGACAATACGGTGACAGTTGGCATTATCAGCGCTACTGGTCGCACCAGTTCTCAAGTAGGTATTCCTGATAAGCGCGTGCGCTTTATCCAAACTGACGCGGCTATTAACCCCGGCAATTCTGGCGGGCCGCTATTAAATGACTCTGGCGAAGTAATTGGCATTAATACTGCCATTCGTGCTGATGCTCAGGGTTTGGGGTTTGCGATCCCGATTGAAACTGCTAAGCGAGTTGCGGATCAGTTATTTGCTAAAGGGAAAGCGGATCATCCCTATTTGGGAGTTCAAATGGTCAATTTGACTGCGGTTTCTAGAGAAGAACTAAGCCAGCAGCTCAACGTCAAGATTGTAGCAACGAAAGGTGTCGCGATTACGCGAGTAGTGGAAAAATCCCCAGCCGCGATCGCAGGTTTCCGTCAAGGAGATATTATTCAAAAAATTGATGGCGTTGCAGTTAATACTCCTGGTGAAGTCCAAGAGCGCGTAGAAGCCAGCACTATTGGTCAAGAGCTACAAGTAGAAGTGAATCGACAAGGTAAGGTTCAGAAACTTAAGGTAAAACCTGCTGCTTTCCCAGCGGCCGCTAATTCACCTGGGGGGTGATGGGGAGCGGGGGAGCAGAGGAGCGGGGGAGCGGGGGAGCAGAGGAGCGGGGGGGAGATGAAGGAGATGAGGGAGATGAGGGGCAGAGGAGCGGGGGGGAGATGAGGGAGATGAGGAAGTTAAATCTTCCCTACCTTCCCCTGCTCCCCTGCTCCCCTGCTCCCCGCCCCCGCTCCCTCTTCCTACTCAGGAATAGAACGAGTGCTGGCTAAATTTTCCTCTAGTTGCATCCGCAGTTCCATCTGCCGCAAAAAATAACCTGTCATCATGGCTGAGGCTAGCAAACCTGCTAAGTTGTCCCGGTCTGTTGTAATTTGCACGTTGAAGTTATCTGAAGGCAAACCGCCGACAAGTCCTTGGACGTTGTGGGAGATGATTTCTTTGATTTCTGGACTAACGGACTTGGCGACACGAGCGAGAACTTCTGGAGGTTGGTGCTGGAGATACTTCAGCAGTGGGTTGGCTGCGGTTTGTTGGGCATTGGAATCAGAAAAGTTAGGGTTAAAAACCATTATGTGACTCTGAATGTCAAGCTTGTTAGTTCTAGTTTAAACTACTCTTCTTCGCTTGCCTCTAAATTTGCGTGAAAGTTCAGTGTTAGCTGTTTTGGTAACTGGTCTAGTTGAAAATACCGATGAAATTTGTCTGTAACTTGTAGCCAAGAAGACCTACTTTCAGGTTGTCTCCGTTTACGTACAAAACCGAGTTCGACAAGTTCTTGAACTTGCTGATAGGCTCCTGAACCGCGCAAGTTAACTAGGTCACTTTGACTCAGGCCTCCTTTAAGGGCGATCGCAGCGAGTGTCCGCAGGGCTCCCACGCCCAATTCTGGGGCAATTAAGGCTTGCATTAAAGGGGCAAATTCTTCTCTAAGTTGGAGGCTGTAACCTCCTGGGGTTTCGACGACTTCTAGGGCACTATCCCTACGGGCACTGTCGGACATGAGTTCGATCAGAGCGTCTTTGACTTCGCCGCGATCGCACTTGGCAATTTCGGCAATTTCCGCTATTGACACGGGTTGACCTTTTAAGTAAAGGATGGCTTCTATCTGGGTAGCTAAACGTGGCATTTTGTTAGTTGTTAGTTGTTAGTTGTTAGTTGTTCGTTGTTAGTTGTTAGTTGTTCGTTGCTCGGAGTTAAATACAAATAAACTTTCATGTTTTGTAGTAGGTGGACATAAATAAACGCTATAACTTGTAAGGTGGGCGCTCGCCGACAATTATCTATGGCGATGAATTACAAGCTTGAAGCGGCGAGCGCCCACCCTACTTTTAATTATGTCCGACTTTCATTAATTTTCAATTTTTAATTTTTAATTCAATCCAATTGTCTTCCTGTCAATTCTACAAAAATATCTTCTAAATTTGAAGGGCGCACCATCATCCCAGTTTTATCAGGTTGCTGTTCGAGATAAGCATTAGCTTCTTCGAGGTTAGGGAAAAATTTGTACTCCCACCTATCACCTATTTGTTTCATTACTAACCCTTTGCCGTGAACTGTTCGCAGTTCTTCTAAAGTCCCCAGTTCAATTAACTTACCGCCCTCTACAATGCCGATGCGATCGCACAAATATTCTACCTCATCCATGTAGTGCGTCGTCAACAACATGGTCATGCCTTGCTTGTTTAAATCGCGAATAATTTCCCACAGCCGCCGCCGCGTCTGGGGATCGAGTCCGACAGTTGGTTCATCTAAAAATAAAATTTTCGGCTGATGTAACAAAGCTCTAGCAATTTGTAATCTACGTTTCATGCCTCCCGATAAAGTTTTCACTAAATCATCGCGTCTTTGACCTAATTCCACATAGTCCAGCCACCTATTAATTAACTCTTTTCGCTGAGGGTTGGGGATATGGTGCAGCCTCCCATGAAATTCCATGTTTTCCCATATTGACAAGTCAGTATCAACGCTTGTTTGTTGTAGCACAACACCAATATTTTGCTTCACCTGCAAGCTTTCCCGCACTACGTCATATCCCCCTACCTGAATGGCACCGCTGGTGGGTTTGGTGAGGGTAGTCAACATCCGAATTGTCGTAGATTTACCAGCACCGTTGGGGCCGAGTAGACCAAACATTTCACCCGGTTCGATGGTAAAAGAGAGGTCGTTGACAGCAGAAAAGTTATTGTAGACTTTACAAACATTTTGGAGGGAAACAGCAGGCATAACTTTAGGAAGAAGGAAGAAGGAAGAAGGAAGAAGGAAGAAGGAAGAATGTTTATACAGTCAGCTTTTTAGCCATCCCGATCTTATGTTTAATTAGGTGGAGCTACTTAGTAAACTTTCTGATAATTTAACCGATTTTAGGTTGCGGTCGCGCTATTGTGGTTGAGTTGGGGACACCGGGCTTAACTCAACAATACGGCTGTCGAGTCTCCTCGCTGCATCTGCGATCGCTATACTGGGACTCTCACCGTCAAGATACAAAATCATCAACATTGCGCCTAAATTTCCCCGCCGAAATACGGCCATTTCCAGGCGCATAGGTATCCCGTTAAGTTGGCCTTTTGTCACCCATTTAGCCGATGCGTCGCCAATATTTTCGCCCATCGGTGATGAAGTGATATTGGAAAAGTCTCCTTGACTACCCTCATTTAAGCCTTTGAGGAACTCCTGTGCAAAATCTTGTTGGCGGATCGAACTATCAAAGCTAGCTTGCTCTATCCGACTCAGCATTGGCATTGTGAAACCCACAATTAACTGAAACTGCTGGTCATCACTTTTTTGGAAAGCAAAGACATTTTCAGCTTTAACTTCATTGCCATTATTTAACTGCTTCTTGAGTGATTCTGCTTCGCCAGACATATCTTTGAAGCCAGAAGGTAAGTCTTGCAAAGTCAGGACGGCTTTAGGTAAATCTGGTGTAGTAGTAGCAATATTTGTAGGCTGAATTGTAGGCTGAATGCGGTTTAAAGCAGTTACTGAATTTGCACTCGCTCCCAAGGTAAAACCATCAGTCAAGATTGCAGAAATTACCAGACACATTGAGACAGTAAGTTGTTTTTTCATACTCCTCCTATAAACTATACTGGTGCGTTAAGCAGTCGGACATAAATAAATGCTTCTATCGCTTGCATGGTGGGTGCATGGTGGGCGATTGCCACTTTACATTTAAGTGTGTCCATCTACTTAAATTGTTAATACTCCCAAGTTACCTCAATATCAAAGACAGTGCAATGGGAGCGAATCATGCTTAAAAATGCGGGGGATGCTTCCCCGAAAAGGTGAATCCGCTTTTGGTGGTCGGGGTAAGACTGACCGTAAATTATAACCTGACCTACGGCACATTTCCAATTGTTAACTGATTTGACCTCTATTAACTCTTTAGCGGTTAAAATATCAATTTTTCCTGCTAAAGTTTGTACTTCGCGTTTCACTGCACCAATGCTTTTAGCTAATTGGCTTTGTACCTTTTTTTCTGTTAACTTTACTTGGCGTTTTACGCTTAAATATTCCCAATATTTATAAGCTAGTTCGTCTACGGAAAAAGTGCCGCCGTTTCTGCCGCGATAAATTTGATAAATTTCGCCATTAACTTGAGTTCGCAGCAATTTTATGAGAAATTGTGTATGCTTAAGGGCTATCCAACGGGAAGGAATTTTATTTTTAACGCTGCCTGCTACTCGCCACATATCATTAAGACAAATTAAACCATTCTTTCTCCGAACTTGGGAAGTGGGGATGTTGTTCGATTCTAGAAATTTGTCTTCTACTTTCCATTCAAACAGCTCTAACTGTTTATATTCAGGCTCCTTTTCAGTTTTGTCGATCGCCCCTGCTGATAATTTTACAATTGGTACTGCTATCTCGCTCCTCATCCCGACTGACCTGCTGATACTGCTGATCTATCCAACCACACATTGGTAAAAATGGGAAGGTGTACAGCCAAATTGTTAAGGGTAATTATCAGTTTCTAAGTCCTCTAATTCTTGTGTAGACTGCCATCCAGCTTGCCAGAGGTTACGATCTTTTAGCTGTTGGGCGTTCAGCCAGAAGCGGATTGCGGGATCGCAGGCGGCTACCATTTCGGCAAATACCCATTTGCCTTGATTTTTTCTATTTGTAACCTGAAAGTGTCGCCATCCCCAAGTTTTTTGTTGTGCTGTCCATTTCGAGCCAACTAGATAAGGAAATTTCTGTTTTTTCTGCATTTTTAATTAGTAATAGTCGTCAATATAGTTTTGGGATTTATATTGAATTGACTTGTTTCTTAATAACTTTCTAGCGTGCAAAGGAAGTAGAATCTAAAAATATTAGATGCTAAGGAGACGTGAGGGCGATATTCTCTGTGCAGTTCAGCCGTTGAGAAATTTTCCACCACTTTTAGATTTACTTTTTTAGCTAAATCATCAATATTAGCAAAGCCGCTTTTCCACACTGCGCCCATTTTTTCTAATTTATTCATGTAATCATCCATATCTGAATAGCCTGTGCTTCTGGCAATCACTTGGTCTGACATATAATCAAAGGATATTCTAAATTGTCCCACATTTTCGCGAAGTTGTTTCATCACAAATCTTACTTCTTCTTCAGTCAGATAACTGGTATTTCCTTCCCAGATAAAATAGGCAGGAAGATCCAAGTTAAATTGATGCTTGCCTAGTAGGTGAATTAAATTATCTTTGATATAATCGCCAGGAATATAGCTAACATTGGCAGCGATGCCGTTGGCCGTTAAGATTTCCTCTTTAAATTTAAGAGTTGCTTCATTTTCAATCTCAAAATACTTAACGCCTACGATATTTTTTCGGGCGGGGCGGGTATCTAAACCAGAACCTAAAATGACTATTTGTTTACAGCCCTGTAAAATTTCCTTTGAGAGGGTATCGTCAAAATATTTAGTACGAATTTTGACCATTTCTTTAGCCGCAGGAAAATTGATGGCGGCATCTTCAGCGATTTTTTTTGTATCGCAATTCAGGAAGAGTTTTACAATTTCATCATTGTAAAGAGGTGTCGTATCTTGACTGCTATCTGCTCGATATTCGGCAATAATAAAAGCAGTGCCACTTACATTTTTGATTTCTAACATTTATTTTTTGCACGCATTTACTTTTTAATTAAGCGACCTTCTCCTCTAGGAAGTTTTGATAAATATCAGGGGATTTTTACTGAGATTTTGGTCAATATTTATTGACTTATATTGAATTAGCCAAAGAAAAAATTTGCTCAGCAAAAGATTCAATCATATCGCGGTGAGCTAATCGAGATCGCCAAGCTTCCGGGATTCCATTTTCTCCATAAAAAGCACCTGCCAACTGCCCATAAACAGCACCAGTTGTATCTGCATCGTTGCCCAAATTAACAGCCAATAAGCACCCTTCTTTAAACGAATTGCTGCGATAAAATGCCCAAAGTGCCGCTTCCAAAGATTTGACAACATAGGTTGTACCTTTTATTTCTGGCGGTTCGCGGCGTTTGAAGGAACCCGCTGCAATTTCGTCGATTTCATCTGTTAGAGGGTGTTGTTCCCAATATCCCGATATAAGGCTGTAGCGTTCTGAAAGTAACTCTTCTTTACTCACTCCATTAACAGCACCTACAATTAAAGATCCCAAATATCTGCAAGCATCTAAACAAGTAGTAGCACCGTGAGTTGTACGCGAACTATCTTTGGATTTCTCTATTACTTCCAGAGGTATTTTAGCATAAAATAAAGGCACGGGAGCTAAGCGCATAATTGAGCCATTGCCAGCGCTCAAAGGATCTATAGATCCGCAAAAAGGTTTACCAGTTTCTTCAAATTTCCACAGTGATTGTTGCACAGTATTGCCAATATCAAAGCACTCTCCATTACTGCTTAAATGTCCGGTTTTTTCCCATCGCAAATATGTTTGCAATTGGTGAACTGGATCGAAACCTTTTTTCTCAATTAAACTCTCAGCTAAGCAAAGTGCCATTGAGGTATCGTCTGTCCACTGTCCCGGTTGCAGTCGAAAAGGGCCGCCACCTACTAGATCGTTAATAGGGGTAAATGTTCCGGGTCGCTTGAATTCTAAAGTTGTTCCCACAGCATCGCCAACTGCTAAACCTAGAAGGCAACCGCGATATTTTTCTATGTGCTGCATATATTTTTTTTGTTCTTTTCTTGGGGTAGTGAAAACCCCGCCTGAAACCCAGAGATAGTAAAGATTTTGCCCACTTACGCTAAAAAAAAATTGGAAATTAAATGCTGAAGTATATTTTAGCTACAGTATCTATATACCCGGCTTTACTACTATTGTCAAGGTCGGGGACTGGAAGAATTTTAGATGCTATCTCAACCGTTTTATCTTTTTTGTTTAGCTCCACCTATTTTTAGCTACAGCAAATAAAGCCATACATTTGCTCATTATAGCTCCTTACCTGCTCCCAGAAAAATTTTTACTAATTTCTATCCTTTTAATAATCTGTAGAGCTTGTTTGCACCGTCCTGGTTTGGTAAGTCCAGTAGCTATTTCAACTAAAGATGGCAGCGATTGAGAACACTAAAACCTTTCTCTACTTAAACTTTATTCATGTACTATATAGATTATGGCAACGCCATCTCCCAGTCTAACTTCTTCCTTCTTCCTCATCATGTTTCCCACTGTTTTACCATTGCGTGCTTTTTTATCTCAAATTTTAATTTTGTGGTTAGCAATCGCAATAGAATCGTGGTTCTTTCAAAAGTCCCTAATGCTCAGTCCCAAAACCAGCGTAGAATATACAGCAGTAATTAATTTATTCTCGACCTGCATAGGTTGGTTAACTTTTTTTGTTTGGGAAAGCTTTCTATCAAAAGGCGAAGTAGAACTACTTATGGGTTATATCCTTTTAGGCCAGTGGCATCCTGTTTCTGCGCTCTTAATTTTGGCAGCATTTCTAATTTATACTATATCTTTTTTAGGAAAATGGAAGGGATTAGAAATATTAAAATTTCTTTTACTACAAACAAATCAAAATAACTCTGCAATGCCCGTGCCAATAGGTAGTCGTAATCTTGTTCGCAGCCAGAAAAAATCTGCTCAAGGATTCACTCAATTTGGTGTACTTTTAATAGCACACACTTGCAGTCATTGTGTCATTTTGCTAGTATTATATCTAGAAAGCCAATGAATGCAATTAACTGTCAACAGTTAAATCAAGTAGTTTTAATACTTCCCTGAGTATTAGTGACATGAGAAATCTTATTAAAGCCAATGTAATTTTACAAAGGATTTTGCTTCCGCCTCAAGTTTTACATTGGAAAACACCTCTATTAATCAGTCTGTTTTTCTTCCTGTTCTCAGCCTTAGAAATTAAGAATAAAGCACTCAAGGATACTCTAGCTGATTGTAGCTGGCTATTTTTGACAATTGGGATTGGTTGGCGGACAAGTCAGGAGCCATTTATCATCTCTGGAATTAGTCTTAGTCCTTGGATTACAGGAGCATTAATTAGCGGGTTTTTATCAGTAAATTTGACTCCCGATCGCCAATCTTTAGCTGTTATCTTTTGGCCCTTGATTTCAATATGTCTTGCTGTTATAATTAAATTTATTCGTTCAGGGGCAAAATTGCAACCTCATCCCCCCTTAATTCGCCCAATATTTTTAGTGATAATTCTGACTAATACTCTTCTAACTTGTTTTCTCGCATTTCATTTTATAATTCAAGACTGGCTACAAGAATATCCGAGCGTGCTAGCCGAGGATTTCACTAAGAGCGGTTTCGTTGTCAATTTCAAGCCGCCATCCCTCAATAATTCTAGAGGTATGACTATGCTTAAAGTAATGGAAAATCAACTGAGACTTAAAACTCGAAAAAGATCGTGGCAAAAAGTAGAAGAATGGCTAATTGCCGTGAGTAGGAAACAAGTTTCTCTGCGAAATCAGATGTTTAAAAATATCTCTCCTCTTGCAGAAAACTCGAAGTGGGATATAGAAACTTATGTAATCCAAGGGCAATCTCTTTATAAAATAGAATTTTTGGCAAGATGGCTTGGGCCTACTACCAAACCGGGAGGATATACCCTGAGCAAATATTGTGAGGTAGCGAAGGTATCAAATAGAGCAACTGTTAATTGCGATCCAATTAAGATATATAATCCTACTAGGAAAATAGACATAATTAAAGGAGTAAACCAAGTATGAATGTGAGTAGAATCTTCACTATTGCCCTTAATGTTTTTTGGGAAGTGATTCGCGATCGTATTCTTTACCTAATTGTTTTTTTTGCTGTGTTAATGGGGGCCGCCGTGAGGTTTATCCCAGAACTAGCAGCGACAGCAGAGAGAAAAATCATCTTAGATATTGGCATGGCTGCTATTGGAGTTTTGGGCTTAGTTGTTACAGTTTTTGTCTCCACTGGGCTTGTTAATAAAGAAATCGAAAAACGGACGGTTTATGTCTTAGTGGCTAAACCGATTTCGCGCTCAGAATTGATAGTTGGTAAGCATATAGGATTATCAATTGTGCTGGCTGTGCTGGTAGCGGGAATGACTCTTATTTATATAACCATCCTAAGTTTAAGTCAAATTTCTTACCCACTAGGAAGCATTTTAATTGCCACCTTATTTGTCTGGATAGAGTTGTCTCTGCTAACAGCAGTAGGGATTCTCTTTGGTGTATTTACAAGTTCGCTACTGGCAACTTTGCTGACGTTTGGAGTTTATTTGATGGGGCACTCAACCCGCGATTTAGTAGCGCTAGGCAAGTTAACCAAAAATCCTACTATTGAGCAATTAATGATGGGGCTGTATCTGGTTTTACCCGACTTAGCACGGCTAAATCTAAGAAATGATGCTGTTTACGGTCAAATACTGCATATAGTTGCTTTAATCACTAATGCTGGCTATGGTTTGCTGTACATAGTGCTGGTGTTGTCAATTGCGATCGCAGTCTTCTCGCGGCGGGAATTTTAAGATATAATGGAAAGGAATTAATCTGAACATTGCTGACAAAAACAGCTTGTAAATTGCCCTTTTTGGTGGTATAATAGCCCCTAGAGGGCAAAGTTAGGTTAGTGATGAGTAAGTCAGAAAAAAGAAAAAATAATGAAATTATTTTGAAATTATGCTAACAGAAAAATTAGAACAACTACAAACCATATTTAGTCAGATGGATCGGGCTTTAATTGCCTACTCAGGTGGAATTGATAGTACCTTAGTCGCAAAAATTGCTTTTGATATGCTCGGCAATCGCGCCTTAGCTGTTACAGCAGTTTCCCCATCTTTATTACCAGAAGATTTGGAAGATGCCCGCATTCAAGCCTTATCAATTGGAATTGCCCATGAGGAAGTGCAAACTCAAGAAATGGCTAATCCCAATTACACTTCTAACCCAGTTAATCGGTGTTATTTCTGCAAAAGTGAATTGCACGATACCCTCAAACCTTTAGCAATTGAACGAGGTTATTCTTATGTAGTAGATGGCGTTAATGCTGATGATTTAAAAGATTATCGTCCGGGAATTCAAGCTGCAAAGGAAAGAGGGGCGAGATCGCCTTTAGCAGAAGTAGGTGTTACTAAATTAGAAGTGCGGCAATTGGCAAAAGAATTGGGTTTGCCTTGGTGGGATAAACCCGCACAACCTTGTCTGAGTTCCCGCTTTCCTTACGGTGAAGAAATTACGGTTTGGAAGTTACAAAGAGTGGGACGTGCTGAGAGGTATTTGCGGCAGTTGGGATTAAAGAATCTGAGGGTAAGATCTGAGGGAGATACGGCGCGGATTGAGTTACCAGCGGAGGAAATTAAGGAGTTTGTATTGGGTGTGGATTTGTCGGGAATTGTGGCAATGTTTCAGGAGTTTGGTTTTGTTTATGTGACTCTAGATTTGGAGGGCTATCGCAGTGGAAAATTGAATCAACTACTTTTAACTGTTAATAGTTAGTTGTTGGTGGTTAGTGGTTAGTTGGTATTTGTTGGTGGGTAGTTGTTAGTGGTTAGTGGTTGTTAGTTAGTTGATAGTTGTCATTGCGTTGGCGTAGCCTGCGCGTAGCGCTTACGCAGTGAAGCAATCCCCAACCCTTTGCTAAAGCGTTAAAGTCTGTGATTTCTGCTTTAGCACTATCGAAGTAAGCTATTACGCATCTAATAAATCGAATACAAAGACGGGCAGGATGCCCATCCCACAAGAAGCTTATAAAAACTGACTGTCAAATTAGATGGGTAGCAGCTTAATCTTAATCTATTGCGATTGCTTCGCTACGCTCGCAATGACAACTATCAACTAACCACTACCAACTAACAGCTAACCACTAACCACTAACCACTAACTATTAACTATTAACAAAATCCCCAGATTTACCACCTGTCTTACTTACCAATCGAATTGATTCTATCTGGATCGACTTTTCCAAAGCCTTCGCCATATCGTACAACGTCAGCGCGGCCACCGAAACCGCCGTCAAAGCTTCCATTTCCACACCTGTTTCCGCCTTGGTTTTGATCTCAGCGCGAATTTGATACCCCGGTAACTCGGCATCTGGTATCACCTGAACTTCTATTTTTTGCAGGGGCAAGGGATGGCAGAGGGGAATCAATTGTGCAGTTTGCTTGGCCCCCATGATGCCAGCGAGTCTTGCGGTTCCCAAGACATCGCCTTTGGGGGCATTGCCAGCTTGAATTGCGGCAAATGTCTCCGGTGACATCCGTACCTGGGCGGCGGCTACGGCTTGGCGGAGGGTGGGGGTTTTGGCTGAAACGTCCACCATTTGGGCTTCGCCGCGTTCGTCTAGATGAGTTAGTTGACTCTCTGTGGGCAATTTAGAAGAATTTTGCTGGAGGTCTTGCGTCATTTTGGAAGTTGTGTTATTATTAATTTTGGTGTGAAAAAGACTTTTGGGTTGAAAAATCCAAAATCTGAAATCAACCAGGGCTTGTAGCTTAGTGGATAGAGTGCATGGCTACGGACCATGAGGTCGGGGGTTCGAATCCCTCCAAGCCCGTTTTAAATTAAAAATGAAAAACTAAAAATGGCGAAAACCATTTTAATTGTCTTTTGATTTTTAATTTCACATTTTTGATTTTTAATTCTTCAGGGCGTAGACATCTTTACCTTGACCGAGGGAGAACCTTAGAGAGTGGGGTAAATCTTTGCTGGATTTGGTGATAAACAGGATTGTAGCGAAGATAGCGAGTATGCAGGCGATCGCGAACATATTTCTATAACCGAAAAATTCTGCGACTAAGCCTAGTGTAGGGCCTGCGATCGCAATTCCCAAATCAAACCCACCCACACACAAGGAGAACAGACGACCTCGTTCGTGAGGTTCGCACCTGTCCGCCATTAGCGTTACCATCATCGGAACTACTGTTCCGCCACCAATACCTTCAAACAAGGCTGCTAGCAAAAAGGCATTGCTGCTATTGGCCGTACACATAACTATCATAGAAAGAGCATAGCAGACCAAGCCGCCACTAATAAAGATGCCGCGACCGTAGCGATCGGAAGCTTTGCCGGTGGGTAAACGGATCGCGAAACTGGCGATCGCGGCCATCGAGTAAAATAGTCCTGGATTTAAATTTACCTTTGTCTGCTGTAAAAACAAAGGCATAAATGTACTCACAGCCCCAAATACCAAACCAACGGACATCAAAACTAAAGCGGGAATGCGAACGCGAGGGTTCCAAAGCATTTGAAAATAAGACAAAATCTCATTAGATTTTTGAGTTTTGATTTGAGATTTTTGCTTAATCTTGGAAGTATCTATATAACCAGGTTCCCAAACCTGGTAAGTGCAAATTAAAGCCAACATTCCTAGACTAGAAGACATCATAAACAAAGGTGTATAACCCACCCAAGCTTGTAAATATCCGCCAATAGCCGGCCCAATAGCGATACCAACCGGAGTAATCAAACTCATATAGCCAATTAATTCTCCCCTGCGTCCTTCCGGGGATAAATCTGTCACCAAGGCGCTATAACCAGTGCTAAAAGCGGCAATACTAATGCCATGAAAAGCCCGAATTACTAGCAACAAAGGGATTGATGTTACAAATAAATAACCCATTGGCGCGAGTTCTGCTACTAACGCACCCACAAGTAAAACCAGCTTTCTACCCCTAGTATCGGCCATCGGCCCCAACCAAGGTCGTGATAGCAATAGTCCGATGGCAAAAGCGCCCATGACTAAGCCAATTTGCTGATTTGTACCGCCCACATATTGGACGTAAAGGGGCAAAGTTGGCAGTAAGGAACCTAAGCTACACCAAAATAATAGACCTGAAATGAATAACATTTGCAGGCTACGCCTTCGTTGGGGGTCAAGGGTGCTAAAAACGTTCAATTGACAAATTCCTGTTGATTTTGATTTTATCAGGTTATGACTGGGGGTCGCGATCGCACTTCCTACCTTTGACTCACCCAATCGGGTGAATTGGGATAGCCTGGGTGAAGTCGCCGTGTCCTAAGTGCTACTTCTACTTTGTAACAAACTTTGAGGGATTTAGGAATGTAGATGCGATCGCGTACCTGCTAATTTAATGATTATCGAAACTAGAATAAACTTGAACCTCTTGCTATAATTAGTAAAATTGAGGATAAAAATTATGCAGCCAGAAGAATATTTTGACTTTCTTAATCCCGAAGATATCCGGGTTAAAGGAACGCGAGTTGGCATTGAACATATACTCTCTGAATACATCCACAATGGCAAACCTCCTGAAGAAATAGCCAAACAGTTTCGCACTGTCACGCTGGCTCAAACAAAATATCCCAGCGATTGAAATCGCGGCTACACAAACCAAGTCCGCCTACGCGGACTATACGCGGACTAATAGGATTGATAGACTTTTGCTTTCTTGTTTAATCAACATCAATTCGCCTCAAAATCCACTCAACTGCTACCGCTAAATCTGCTGCAATAAAATCCGGTTTAGTATGATGCTGATATTCCCCACTGAGTACACTTTCACCATATCCCGTCTGCACTAAAATCCCTTGGCAACCAGCATTATGAGCCATATCAACATCAGTGGCTTTATCCCCCACCATAAAACTATTTTGCAAGTCTAAATCCTGTTCCCAAGCTGCGGCTACTAACATCCCCGTGTTCGGTTTTCGCCAAGTAGTCCAGCGCGTAAATTCGGGGTTGATTCCGCCTTCTGGTTGACTCAAATAAGGACAATAATAAAGAGCATCTAATTTTGCGCCTGCTTCTATTTCTAACAAATTACAGAGACGTTGATGGAGTGCATCTACGTGGCTAACTGGATAATAATCTCTGGCTGGACCAGACTGATTAGAAACTAGACAGCAAAATATTCCTCTGTCATTTAATTGACGTACTGCTTTAGCTACTCCCGGAATTAAGTTTAAGTCTTCAAGGCGGTGAATATATCCAGCTTCAATATTTAAAACTCCATCGCGGTCAAGAAAAACTGCTTGTTTCATTATACTTGTTAGTTGTTGGTTGTTAGTTGTTAGTTGTTGGTTGTTAGTTGTTGGTTGTGGTTTGTTATAGCACTTCGTGAAATCCATCACCAGAGTTAATAAAATGGAGACAATTAAACCAAGACTTACGCAAGTCGAAGTTAGAAACCAGGTTTCGACCTAGATATCTAGTTGAAAAGCAGGGTTTTTTAGAAAAAACCCGGTTTCTGCGCGGATTGTATAAATGTAAGCTGGGCGATCGAAAAAAATGTATGTAGATGATAGCTTAAGATGGTAGTCACCGATCGCCCACCCTACAAGTTATAGAAGTGTTTATTTATTAAGTTAACAGTTAACCATTAACAATTAACCGTTAACAGTTAACCGTTAACAGTTAACCATTAACAATTACCCTCCCCAGACTTTTTTGAGAACGTCTTGAGGTGAAATGTCAGCCATTTTACCCGTAGGTGATTTGAGGCCAATAAAACGATCGCTCTTTGGCAATAACTTCGCTGGGTCAGTAGGCCCAAACAAGGCGATCGTATAAGTCTGAACTGCTACCGCTAAGTGCATCGGCGCACTGTCAGTACATAGCATCAAATTAGCAGCAGCGATCGCAGCGGCCAACTTACCAATATCATCAGGCGCGATCGCCAACACCTGCGGACAAGACTCCACTAATTTGTCCACAAAAGCTGCATCCTCCGGCCCCTTAACCACCACCACAGGCAAATTAGGCTGTCGCTGTTGTAAATCTTGAATAATCTGCTGCCATTTATCCACAGGGTAAATTTTGTCAATCCCCTTAGACAAAGCCAACTGACTAGAACCGCCGTGAATCAAAATGTAACCGCTATCTTTAATCCCTAAACGCTGCTGTTCCGCTTCAGCCCATTGTATGTCTTGCTTGGGGACATTAATTGCCAGGGGCGGACAGGGCGTATTAATATCAAAGCCTTGGAGTAAATCGTGATACATTTCCGCAGCATACTGCTCAGTTTTTAGCGGTATCGCGTCCGTCAGAAAAATAGAACCGCCGCCAGCATAGCCAACTCGCTTGTTAATACCAGTCAACCACAGCAGGAGTCCCACACTCCAGCGCTGTCCCAGGGAGATCACAGCTTCGTATTCGCGATCGCGGATAATACCCAGCAAGTTTCCCCAGTCAGCTAAAGCATTGCGGTCTTTAAAATCATAGGGGATAACTTCTTTGACAGACTTGCAGACACGGTAGGCACCTTTGGCCCTTGGTTCCACGATCGCGTCAACCTGAGTATTCGGATAGAGTTGTTTTAAGCCATCCAGGGTAGGAAAAAACAAAATTTGATCGCCAATCCCCCCAGGAACAAGGGCAACAATTCGCATATTAGTCACTTGAGCTTACCAACCGATATTCTAAAGGAAAAAATACTTATCAAATCAGGATTTTGACACTCCCCGGTCTAAACACACGGGGATTCTTAAGGACAAACTTTGGGAGATGAATCCGCCCAAAGTTTAATTCTTAAAGGGTTAGTCAGCAACCCGCTACCCACTCGCTCAACAAATGAGTCTGTGGCTACTTTTGCTTTTCTAATGATGTTCGCTGCCCCGTTAGTATCTGCATTGATTAACCACCCAGCGCTAGAACGGTACAGACCTCGCTTGATTCGCTTACCCGATGGCTGCCAATTGTTGGGTTTTTCACCAACTTTTACTGGCAGAAAATCTCGGTCTAAAAAACTAGCTTTTGACGTATAAGATTCGTCTTGATCTACAAATCGCCATCCCCTTAAGTTACATTCTTGAGCTAGGCGTTCTTTGACTTTAGATGTCGGTATTTGGACAAAGTTCTGATTGGTCTTACCTCCCATATTTACTTCTTGCTTTTGCCCCTTATTCCAACCGAAAATCATGACGTTAATTTGGTGGTTTTCGCAATAATCTACGATGGTTCTAACTGCCTTATTAACCGCATCTCTCATCCTTCTGGTACGAGTTTCCGACAACTGTTGCAGCCGTTTTGACGAGAAACCTTTAGGCATCTTATATTTGGCGTGTTCCGATTCGATTCGCGCCTTTTCTTTGTTAAACCATTGGTTCCAAGACTTTAACTTCCGACCATCAATAATAAATGGCTTGCCATTGCTAGAGACACAAGTTAACCAATTATTGATGCCGCGATCTATTCCCAAAATCCCTGTTACTTCCAAGCTACAGCTAGGGGCTTGTTTGGTAAAAGATTTATGAATGTACTCGACCCAAACCTCACCATTTCTAGGGATTAGCCGGAGTTCTTTAATCTGACAATCTTTGATCCGTTCAGGTAACGGAACCCAGAGAGCATCTGTTCCAAAATGTTCTTTACCTTTATTCCCTAGAGGTAATCTAACTTTATTCCCCACTACTTTCAACGCTTGACCAGGATATGAAATCTGATACATTCCTCCTTTGGTTCTGTACTTGGGAAGTCTCGGTTTTTGGTTGAGTTCTCCTTTATAAGCTAATTTCTCTAATGCTCGGAAAGAGTTAAAAGATTCAGCAACAGATTTGATGGATTGTTGCGCGACTTGCGAGTATAGCAACCCGTAATTCTCGTTGGTCTTGGCAATCCTGTACAAATCGAGATATTTGACAGCACTTTTGTTTTCAAAGTACCGTTGCCGACTTTCATAAGTCCCGACATTAAACAGGTTGTTTGACCATCTCAGTAGTTGCTCGACAATGGTCTTGTCGAACCCCGTTAAATGCCATACATCTTTTTGTACTGCGTACATTTAATTTACTGTCTGTTGTACTATGTTTACTGTACACCATAAATAGACAAGTCAAGCTCAGACTGAAACAAGTTAAGCGGTTACATTGAAGCACAAAGAGTCGGCAGGATTTATCCTGCAATGCCCTTTCATCCCTGGACTAAAGTCTAGCGAGTTTTCAGGGTATTTCTTATAAGGCAGGGCTGTTTCATTCTCAGATCGAAAGGCCAGTTTGTGTAGGGCAGTGCCCCCGTACCTACCCCCAAACCCTTAGTCCGTCAAGGGTTAAAACCCTGCCTCAAAGTTTAAGTCCTCGCTTAGTGGACTGAAGAACTTAATTAGTCCACTAAGCGAGGACTTAAGCTATAAGAGTAGGGTTTTATACCAAATCCAGGTTTCCCATCCCGTTTATTCTCTTAGTCCGCGCAGGCGGACTTCGTTTGTATAGAAGCGGTTTTAACCGCCGATTCATAAAGGGGATAACTAACCCGGATTTGGTATTAACCCCTGGCGGGTTTCAGCTTAAGTTGACACTAATGCCTTGGGGCGCTACCCTACAAAGCCTTAATTTCCTGAGAATGAAACAGCCATAAACTCGATTAGCGGAAATAATTCAGCCGTGAATCCCTAACTCTACACGAGGCAACTATGCAAGTCCAACTTCAACAAATCATCGTCTCCCCCGGTCAGCAACTTCTGATGACCGATGTCAGTTGGCAAATGTACGAACAACTGTTAGAGGAGTATGCTGAAAAACGGGGTACGCGGATTAATTATAGTCAGGGAATCTTAGAAATTATGGTGCCCTTACCGGAACATGAAGATGATAAAGTAATGATTGCTGACTTTGTAAAAGCCATATTGGAAGAATATGAGATAGAATTTCGCAGTCTGGGTTCGACCACGTTTAAAAGTCAAAATATGTTACAGGGACTAGAAGCCGATGACTGTTTTTATATCGAAAATGAGGTCGCCGTTCGCGGCAAAAAACGTATTGATTTAACTGTCGATCCGCCTCCAGATTTAGCCATTGAAATTGACATTACTTCTCGCACCCGGTTTAATAATTATCAAGCATTAGGAGTCGGAGAACTGTGGCGATTTAATGGGAAGAAATTAGAAATCAACGTGCTGCAAGCAGGGCAATACGTACAGGTTAGTGAAAGTCCTCATTTTCCAAGGTTGCCATTGCTGGATCGAGCGATCGCTCAGTATTTAGAACAAAGTAAAATTGAGGGAAGAAATAAAACAATGAAAGCTTTTCGGGCTTGGGTAAGGGCACAAATTGAATAAAAAATAGATTTACTTAGTTAACAAATTACAATCAAGGAGTCATCGTGCATTTATTAATTCCCGCCGCAGGCAGTGGCCGGCGGATGGGCAGCGATCGCAATAAGTTGCTGCTACCATTATTGGGCAAATCCTTACTGGCTTGGACTCTGGAAGTCGCTGAAGCCTCGGAACATATTACCTGGATTGGGATTATGGGCCAACCAGCAGATTTTCCTGACTTTCAAGAAATTCTGACCAATTTCCCTCTGACTAAGCCAGTCCTACTGATTCATGGAGGTGCAACTCGCCAAGAGTCAGTTTACAACGGTTTGCAGGCGCTTCCAGCAACAGCAGAGCAAGTTTTGATTCACGACGGCGCGAGGTGTCTGGCCACGCCAGATTTGTTTAATCGCTGCGCTGAGGCGTTGTTCCAGTTTCCGGGTTTAATTGCGGCTGTCCCAGTTAAGGACACGATTAAAGTTACTGATGAAACTGGCTTAGTAAAAGATACTCCCGATCGCAGCCAACTGTGGGCGGCCCAAACTCCCCAAGGATTTGAGGTCAAATTATTAAAAGATTGTCACGCCAAAGGCCGTCAATTGGGATGGGAAGTCACAGACGATGCGGCTTTGTTTGAAAAATGCGGTTTGCCAGTCCAAATTGTTCAGGGAGAGGAGACAAATTTGAAGGTGACAACGCCAATGGATTTAGCGATCGCAGAATTCATCTTGCGGCAACGAGCTCAGGCGCACCTTTAAGCGTATCCAAAAACGCAAACACCGCCGGTACTAACAGCGCATCTTTCAAAACAGCTACCCCAATTATCCTTTCCAGAGGAACTGGCAAACTGTACACCTGTACCCCTTCCGGTATCGGTTCCGCAGCCAAACGCGGGAGAATTGCTACACCCAAACCTTGGACAACCATGCTGAGAATTGTTGAGTCTTCGCTAAGTTCGTAAGCGATATCGACAAGCAATTCCGCAGCCGTCAAGTAATTGCGAATCGGCCAAGAACAGCTATAGTCCGGCGGTTCTAAAATTAAGGGGAAACTAGCTAAATCTTCCCAGGTAAATTTATTACCTTTTAATTTGGCATTCGGCGGTACCAAAACAATATATTCATCGCGCAAAAGTTCCCTAGTTTCAAACTCATCGCAAGTAGGAATAGTGACGATACCAATATCTGCGCGGCGCGATCGCACAGCTTGTTCCACACCCTGAGTATGGGGAATTTCCGTAATGCTGACCGCAATTTTGGGGAAACGGCGGCGGAAGTTGGCAATCACTCCGGGGAGTACGTGAGTCGCCACGCTGCGAAAAGAGGCAATTCGCACTAATCCCCCCTGCAAACCTCTTTCTAGGGAAGCTTCTTTGACCATCATCTCTAAGGATTGCAGAATTTCGCGACCGTGAGCGAGAATTCTCTCTCCTACTGGCGTTAGGTGAGCACCGTGACGGCCTCGGTGAAATAGGGGCACGCCTAATTCTTCTTCTAAACTCGCGATCGCATGGCTGACTGCTGACTGCGACAATTCTAGAGACAAAGCAGCATCACTAAAATTGCCGCAATCCGCCACTGCAACCAAGGCGTGTAACTGCGAGATTTTCATTTTGCGCGTATTAATTTCTTTCATAGGCTTGGTATCAGTTTTGCCTAGATTGCGATCGAGGGAGGACTGGGGATGGAAAAATCTATCTATCGATTTTATTCATGTAAGCTATTCAAACCATGCTTTGAATATCTATTTATAACTTGTTAAAGTGAGTTTAACAGAGAAAACAACGAATACAGTCTCGCACTTGAGGAGTGCTGCTATGCAAACATCTGAGAAGTGGCTAGACCCAGAAAAGCTAAAATTTACGTCAATTCCGGGGAAAGAGTCTCAAACCAAACAGCCACCTTTATTATCCCTACTAAAGCACATTTTTGAGTCTTTACTTGCAGCCGCTATCTGCCGCGATGAACTCAGACTTTGGCAAACATCAGATCGGTTGGGCAATACCTTATGGCACGCTTACGATCCGGCTACAGGTCGCTCTACATCTGCGGTCACTGAAGATGAAATGCGAGTTTGGATTGAGCAACATTACTACAAATAGTTTAGGGCAATCGCGCTTTTTTGGCAATTGTACCAGCAATATTTCTGAGCAACTATCTGTAGCTAGCATTGAGAAGAATGTTCTTAGCTAGTACAGATTGATGAAATTCGACTAGAACAGTTACATACTATGGCAACTGTTCTAGTAAAACTTGAAAAATCTGTACCTTTGCAGATGGACAGTCATAGATGAAAGTAGAGATATAGGTACGTTGTTGCGCTTTAGCGAAAGCAGCGTCATGACATACAAAATACTGAAGTTATCTAATTGACGTTACTTTAGATTGCTATCTCTCTGCTAAATTATCGCGTCAATTTTTCTTACAACTCAAACAGATTAAGGGAGTTTACGGCTATGTTTGAACGCAATTCCCAATTTACCGCTATTAAACTTGAAAATAATCAAGTATTCAGGCTACCAAAAGCCTACCGAGATGTGCAGGTTTTGTCAGGAACCGCTTGGATAACTATTGACAAACAAGATATCATCTTAAAAAGTGGAGAAAAAGTTTCACTTCCCTTAAGTAAAAATTTTGCTGTAATTTCTGCTTTGAGTAAAAGCCCGTTAATTTTGGAAGTCCTGACTGATGAGAAGAAAGCAATAACAAACCAATTTACGGAGCGGTTAACAGTAGTCCGTTAAACGCGATTATGGTAAGCTATTACGCATCTAAATCGAATACAAAGACGGGTAGGATGCCCATCCCACAAGAAGCTCATAAAAACTGACTGTCAATTAAACGTAGGGTGGGCGCTCGCCGCAACCAGCCTGTAACTCATAGCTAAATCCAATTAAAAATTAAAAGTTAAAAATTAAAAAAGAAATCAATTACATTTTTAATTTTTAATTTTACATTTTTAATTCTTGAGAGAGGCGAGCGCCCACCTGACAATTTATAGCGTTTATTTATGTCCACCTACTTACCTGCGGAATGTGGGTTGTAAGTAGCTGGACATAAAGATTGCCATTGCGAGGGTTGGGAAACCACCTCAAGTCCTTGCGATTGCGGAGCACAGCGAACAATGACATACTTACGTTTATTTATGTCCGACTACTTAAGGCTTTTGCGTTGCGAAGCCTAAATTATTGACAATGGCTAAAATCCAGAGTTCGCACTCTTGACCGACTCATTCCAAAGGACAAGCACAACTTTTTTTCCCTAACCACCGCTCTCCTACCTGTTTAAGGGCCACCATCACTGGCTGAACTTCTCGGCCTTTCTCTGTGAGAGCATATTCAACATGAGGCGGAATTTCTGGATAAACAGTCCGTTTCACTAAACCGTGCATTTCTAACTCTCTGAGCCTCAGAGTTAGGGTTTTGGAGCTAATACCAGGTAAAGCTTCTAAAAGTTCATGGGTGCGGCGATCGCACCTAAATAGCTCTCGCAAAATCAGCACAGACCATTTACTCCCTAGTAATTCTAGCATGAACTGAATCGGACAGCTACTATCAAAACACCAGCTAGCCTTAATTCGGGAATCAGCATCGGTTAAATTATGTTTTATTTTCATTTGTTTAGCTTAATTAGATGTTAAGGAATCAACTTTTTGTCAACTCAACTAGGCGGTTAAAACCGCTACTATGCAAACTAAACCCGCCGACGAGGGTTTCAAAACCCTCAATGTTTTTCCAGTCCGCGCAGGCGGACTTCGGTTGTGTAGCCGCGAATTCTATTCGCCTGGACTATTCGTCTGGACTTATTCGCCGGGCCTAATTTTTATTGTTTCCTTAATCTTTTTTTATAATAACCTATACAAGCCAGTAAGTGCCAATTTTTTACTTTTGGTAACTAAGGAGACTTGCCGTAACTATCTTGTGGTTAGGAATAGAAGTAATAAGATGTAAATAGAGGGAATAAAAAAGTCTCTCCGACGAAGTATCTCTCGCTAGGCATAGAAAATCACCCTAAGAATTAACGGTTAATTGCTGGGGATCAATCTCTGACCTATCCCAGATACATTGTTTAACATCATTTAAACCCATTAGTCAAGAGTTCGTTACCTTTCGAGATGAATTGGTAACAAAAGTACATTTAAAAGTTTTGTCTTAAGCTTGTCAGATTGAGCTTAAGCTTGGAGGAACTAAACCCATGCTTGAAACATTAGTTAAAAATACGGATACCAAGGTTGCTAAAGAAGAAGCCCTTGTGCTGTGGTTTGATGAGGTAGGGATTGCAGATATCCCGCTAGTGGGCGGAAAGAACGCATCTTTAGGGGAAATGATTCGACAACTCACCCCCAAAGGTATTAATGTTCCTAATGGATTCGCTACCACAGCTTACGCCTACCGCTACTTTATTAAGTCGGCGGGTTTAGAAGCGAAATTGCGATCGCTCTTTGCCGACTTAGACGTAGAAGATGGGCCAAATCTGCGGCTACGAGGCAAGCAAGCACGGACTTTGATTTTAGAAACACCTTTTCCGCAAGACTTGCAAGATGCAATTACAGGCGCTTACGGACAATTGTGCGATCGCTACGGCGAAGCCACAGATGTCGCCGTGCGCTCGTCCGCTACAGCAGAAGACTTGCCAGATGCGAGTTTTGCCGGACAGCAAGAAACTTATCTGAATGTTCAAAGTTGCAGTGGCGTGCTTGACTGCACTCACAAGTGCTTTGCTTCCATTTTCACCGATCGCGCTATTTCCTACCGTCAAATCAAAGGTTTCGACCACTTTGAAGTTGCGCTTTCAGTTGGCGTTCAAAAAATGGTGCGATCGGATTTGGCATCCTCTGGGGTGATGTTCTCGATCGATACAGAAACCGGATTTAAGAATGCAGCGCTCGTCACCGCCGCCTACGGGTTGGGTGAAAACGTCGTGCAAGGGGCCGTGAACCCCGACGAATACTTAGTGTTTAAACCCACACTCAAACAGGGTTTCCGCCCGATTTTAGAGAAACGCCTGGGTACAAAAGAAGTCAAAATGGTGTATGACTTGGGCGGCTCTAAGTACACGAAAAACGTATCAGTACCAGTCTCAGAACGGGGAAAATTTGCGATCGAGGACGATGAAATTCTGCAACTAGCAAAATGGGCCGTTTTGATCGAAGATCACTACTCCCAAGTGCGCGGTATGTATACGCCGATGGACATTGAATGGGCGAAAGATGGGCTCACAAACGAACTATTCATCGTCCAAGCGCGGCCGGAAACCGTACAATCGCAAAAATCCGGTTCTGTCCTGCGGAATTACAAGCTCAAAGGCACAGGAAATATCCTAGTTAAAGGTCGTTCCGTTGGCGAAATGATTGGACAAGGTAAAGCGCGGGTAATTCTGGATGCACACAGAATTGATGATTTCCAAGCTGGTGAAGTTTTGGTGACGAACAAAACCGACCCCGACTGGGAACCGATTATGAAAAAAGCCAGCGCGATCGTCACTAATGCTGGTGGCCGCACCTGTCACGCGGCGATTATTGCTCGCGAGATGGGAATCCCTGCGATCGTTGGTTGCGGCGACGCGACGAAAGTTTTGCAAACAGGTCAAGAGGTGACAATTTCTTGTTCTGAAGGAGAAGAAGGCAAAGTTTATGAAGGTTTAGTACCCTTTGAAGTCCAAGAAACTGCACTGGATAACTTGCCCAAAACTCGCACTAAAATCTTGATGAATGTTGGCAATCCAGAGGAAGCATTCGGTTTATCTGCAATTCCTTGTGACGGTGTTGGTTTGGCACGCTTAGAGTTCATTATTGCCAATCACATCAAAGCACATCCGATGGCATTGATTAAGTTTGATGAGTTGGAGGATGAAGCTGTTAAAAACGAAATCGCTGAATTGACCGCGCTTTACGAACACAAACCCGATTTCTTCACGGATAAACTGGCTCATGGCATTGGTATGATTGCAGCGGCATTTTATCCCAATCCTGTAGTAGTGCGGATGAGCGATTTCAAGAGCAATGAATACGCAAATCTTTTGGGTGGTCGCCAATTTGAACCCAAGGAAGAAAACCCGATGATTGGGTGGCGCGGTGCTTCTCGCTATTATGACCCGAATTACCGGGAGGCTTATGCTCTGGAATGCAAAGCTTTGAAGCGGGTACGGGATGAAATGGGTTTGACGAATGTCATCCCGATGATTCCATTTTGCCGCACCCCAGATGAAGGCCGAAAAGTGTTAGCAGAGATGGCAAAACATGGTTTAGTTAAGGGTGAAAATGGGTTGCAAGTTTACGTAATGTGCGAGTTACCAAGTAACGTCATTTTCGCTGATGAATTTGCCGCTGTCTTTGATGGTTTCTCCATTGGATCGAACGATTTAACGCAGTTAACGTTAGGTTTAGACCGCGATTCAGCTTTGGTTGCTCACATTTTTGATGAGCGCAATGAGGCAGTTAAACGGATGGTACAAATTGCAATTAAGGCGGCGAAGAAATATAACCGTAAGATTGGAATTTGCGGTCAAGCGCCGAGCGATTATCCTGAGTTTGCGCGGTTCTTAGTTGAGTTAGGAATTGATTCGCTGTCTTTGAATCCTGATTCTGTGTTGAAGACTTTGTTGGATATTGCCAAACTTGAGTCTTCGGGTGGGGTGATGGATTTAGCGATGGATGTTGCTAAGCTTGGCTAATTTTTATTTTGGGTTATTGGATTGAATTTTAGTTTTATGAGGCTGCTCTGGTAGAATTTCTACTGGGGTAGTTTTCTTTTTGTCGGCGATGATAAATACTAAATCTAACTGCGATCGCCTATTGATGGGCTTTCAGTGCTACACTAAAATCTTCTAAATAAAGAGCGATCGCGCCTAATAAAAAAGAGCGATACCAGTGCATTGTCAAATAAAAAATGTTTGACCTCTACCAGCGTGTTTCCTTAAATTGCGATTTTCCAGAACATCACCTCAAAAAAGGTGATGTAGCCACTCTCATTGATTATGTCCCCCATCCGGGTAACGGAGAAGAAGGTAGCGTGCTAGAAATCTTCAGCGCTACTGGGGAATCAATTGCCGTTGTCATTGTTCCTACTTCTGCAATTAAACCCTTGAGAAACGATGAAATTTTAACCGTTCGGCCCCTAGCAGAGGTTAGCTAAATTGTAGGATAGAAGTAAAGTAATGGGGAGAGCGATCGCGCTTTTTGTTATTTGGGATAGAGGAGCGATCGCGGAGCTTACTTCTGTTTGATTTGCAGCCTAAACAAGAGTAGCTTTCGCATATTCCGTAACAGGTTTTAAATCAATGTCATCGTTGGAAGTCAGTATTTTAAATAGATGACGCGGGATGCCGGCAGCTATCAAAGCTTCCAAATCTCGATGCAGCTTTGACCAGTCCTCATAAATGCCAACAAACTGACTTACACAAGCTAAAGATGAATCTTTAGGGTCATTAACTCCTGTGTATCTGTACTCAATATTAAAACCTACTTTTTCCCCAATTTCTTCAATATCCCAGTCTACAAGATCGAGATCCATCGCTTCAATAGCTAGGGCAATATAACCGGGCGGTATGGGGTCAAGAGGTTCGCAGCACCAACCAAGAGCAGAGTTCCATACGCTTTGACCAACTGATTCTCGAATTTTCATATGTTTTCCCTCACTGAAAGTAGCAGCAAAACCAGGCTTTTCCTTCAGGGCGAACGTCTACAAGAGGCCGTTCGTATTGACTTGCTAGCTGTTCGCATTTCTTTTTGGCTTCTTTTAAGTTATATGCTTGTACGGGTTCGTTGATGGGATTGCCAAGTTCTTCTTTTTCCCGCTCTGGATCTCTCACTCATCCCCCTTGTTAGGTTTCCTCCAATTGCTATATTCTCACGCTCGCACATCCTGTACAAGCTAATATGTTATCATGTTAACATACAAAATATTTGCGGGTGAATAGAAAAAAGAGCGATCGCGCTTTGAGATTGAGAGATGGGAGAGGGGCGATCGCGCATCTTGTAAAAAAGAGCGATCTGCCTTCATTGAGTGAGAAATTGCTACTTCAGAACACAATAGTGGTAGCTTTCTCCTCTTAAACTCAAGTCCAGCCACGATAAGCTGTTCGACATCTAAACTGCATTAACTCGCGTTACCTTTATTTTTTATTTTTCGGTTCCATTTCATAATTAGTCCTCCTTCATTTAAAAGTTTATGTAACAGTGATTCTAGTTTTTCAAGGGATTCAAATAATCTATTGGCAACATATTCCTTGGCGGAATGCCATACTAATTCAACTAGGTTATAGTCAGGGCTATATTTGGGCAAAAACTCTATGATTAGATTCGGCATTTCTGACGCTATTTTCTGTAAAGTCTCTGCTTTTTTATGAAAACTATGGTATCTTGCTTATCCTCTAAGCTGTATTTAGCCCAGAGGTAAACATACTTTTTTGATTTTAAAATTCTCCTTACTTGGATACTACTCAGATCAATTCCCGTCTTCTCTCCTAGATGTATTGCAAGTCTAGCTGTTGTCCATCTTCCGAACTCGTAACCATATTGCTCAGGCTCTACTTCAACTGTTTCTAAAAGTAAATTAATGTATTTTTCTGTGGCTTTTCGGTAATTACCCTTCATCCTATTATCTTTAAAACTGTCTAAATTATCAGGATCACCATGAATGCTCCAGTAGGCAATTTTTCTGAGAGAACATCCAATTAGTTCAGCAGTTTGAGCTTGTGTATTTCCGTTGTTTAGTAATAAAAATATTAACGCTCTTTGTCGGATGTAACGATTGAAAAAGCGCATAGGAGTAGCCAGCCGCAGGCATCACATCTTGACAAAATAACTTGTATCAATTATCATAAATAAGTGAACTATATATCTCAAAAGAAATTACAAAATGCTAGAAATTCATAAAAGTTATGTAGTTAACGAAAATCATCAGCCGATCGCGGTTCAAATCCCTCTTGAACAATTTGAGAAAATTGAGGAAATTTTGGAAAACTATGGCTTGGCTAAACTCATAGAAGAAACTGAAGATGATGAGCGATTATCAAAAGAACAAGCCCTTAATTATTATAACTCAATAATATAAAATTATGTGGCAAGTTGAATATACAAAGCGGTTTCTCAAAGAACTAGCTGCTTTACCTGCTGAAATTAAAAGTAGGATAGAACCGATAGTCTTTCAATTTTTAGAATCAGACAATCCCTTTGCATTAGGATATCTGGAAAAAATGAAAGGTTATGCAGATAAATATAAAATTCGTGTAGGTGACTACCGTATCGGACTCACAGTTGATGCACCGACAAAAACTTTGATTTGTCA
This sequence comes from Kamptonema formosum PCC 6407, assembly GCF_000332155.1. GTDB lineage: Bacteria > Cyanobacteriota > Cyanobacteriia > Cyanobacteriales > Microcoleaceae > Kamptonema > Kamptonema formosum. The sequence continues at coordinate 613,782 of NZ_KB235903.1, forward strand.
GCGAGTGGCGCACCGCCGAGATATATACAGAATTTTTCCATAGAATTACAATGCTTAACCAAGTAGGCATGAGTGTTAAAATTGAAATTTTCCCCAAAGTAGCTTAACGCGATCGCACTCGATAATCCTCATTGAAAAAACGCATAGGCGTAGCCAGCCGCAGGCATCGCAATTCTCCCAACGGGAAAAAGCTACCTACCGAATAGCTTCGCTTCACATACTTTTAGGGCAGGCAAAAAACCCACCCTAAAACACAAGCTAATTATGCCGCCACTTTCTCTTCAAAAGGCATAAATAATTTCTTCTCTGCGCCGCAAATCGGGCAAACCCAATCATCAGGAATGTCCTCAAAAAGGGTTCCCGGAGCAATCCCTGAATCGGGATCGCCAACAACTGGATCGTAAATCATGCTACACTGTTTGCAGATCCATTTGCGAGTAGCAGGATCTTCACCAACAACCCGCGTATCAGCTTCCCCTCCCTGCAATACTCGTAGCGTATCGTTGTAGCGATCGGCATGATAGTTTTCGATGTATTTCAACAACCCAAAACGGTGAGCAGCTTCTTTAAAAATGTAAGCATGATCGGCAGATTCTTTGGCTTGAGAGTCAAATTCTGCTGCTGCTATGCCGTCGCGATCGCGCACCGCATCCGCTGCAAAATCAGGATACATCGTGGTATATTCGTAGGTTTCACCTTCAATGGCTAAAGATAGACAACGAGCCATGATTTCCTGTTTTTGGGCATCAGATAAACCATCTGGATCGGCTACATTTAATTCTGGATGCAGTAAAGAAAAGTGAGCAAAAGCGTGTTCTGTTTCCTGTGCAGCAGTTTCTTTAAACAGCTTAGATAACTCCTTAAATCCCAGCTTATTCGCTAGTTCTCCAAAGTACAGATATTTGCGATTAGCCATCGATTCGCCACCAAAGGCGGCTTCGAGATTTTTCAGAGTGTTCGAGTTTGATAGATCCATTTCAGGAGATAAGTCTGAACTCATAAGTGTTCCTCTCTTAGGTTAGTTTTGTCATCTCTGGGCAAACTTTCTTTGCCCTTGTAAGTAGTCGGACATAATAAGCGCTAAATTGTAAGGTGGGCGCTCACCTACAACTATCTTCTGCTATGATTTACAGGCTTGTTGCGGCGAGCGCCCACCCTACGTTTAATTATGTCCGACTACTTAGTTTGATTTTACCAGGGATGTGCCAAAAATAATTACACCTTACCTTTCTTTACCCTAATTTCCAGTGTTCCAATTCCTGTTGCAAATATTTTTCCCATTCAGCAGCTAAGTCAATTTGTGTAAATGGAATTAGCACAACAGAGGCGTTTTTAAACAAAAATTTCAAAGCAATATCGCGTCCCGAATTAGGTAGCTTTTGCAAATCAACGGATTGATTATTAACGACAAGCCCAATTGACTCTACATCCTGCAAAGAAAAGGTCTGCAAATTCATAGGGCCATTGCGAGTTGGTTTCCCCCAAGTTAAACTATCCCCATTCTGACCAAGCACTGCATAAATATCGTATTTTACCTTCTCAAACTGCTGCGCCCAGAGGCGATAAGCTTCCACTTTTTGATACTCATTCCAACCAGCCCAAGCTAACCAGATAAAAACTGCCAGCAGTGGCAGCCACATTAGACCTCTTTCCATTGTTGATTTTAGATTTAGGATTTGAGATTTTTCTGTAACAAGACTTACACAGCGATCGCCAAAAATTAACGTTTGAGATTGCTTGCGGGTGGTAACGGCTACGCACAGGCTATGCGATCGCAGAAAATGCTAGAGAGTGCGTAAGTCTCGTGTAACTATCGTGCAACATTCCTGTCTCATAGAGTAAACTTGGGTTATTCTGGTGAGCAAACCCCCCCGACATGGACTATTTACCATGAAAAAGTTTTTCCTTCTATGCTTATTTTTAATAGGGCTGGGCTGGACGATTTCCAACTTCTCAGGATTGGCGACATCCGGCACCTACGATAGCATTGTCCTCGACTTCCGGGAAGATATCGGCAGTGCTGAGATTGCCAGAGAGGTAAGCGCGATCGCTTCTCAGTACGGTGTCTCCCCCCAACTTAATAGCGAATTCTCAGTAGCCGATAATGTATATGTTGTCAGAGGCGATCGCACTCTCCTCAACGCCCTGAAAAAATCCAAATTAGCCAAAGATACCGAATACATCGAGCCCAACTACGTCTACAGTGCCTTAGACGTTCCCAACGACCCCATGTATAACAAGCAGTGGAACCTCCGCAGCATCAACGTGGAAGCCGCTTGGAACGAAACTAAAGGCGACGGCGTAACCGTAGCCGTAATTGATACAGGCATCACAGTTGTTCCCGACTTAAAAGATACCAAATTCGTCCCCGGCTACGACTTCGTAAACGATCGCGCCGAAGCCTTTGACGATAACGGACACGGAACCCACGTCGCCGGGACTGTCGCCCAATCCACTAATAACGGTTACGGCGTAGCCGGCATCGCCTACCAAGCCGCTTTAATGCCCCTCAAAGTCTTAAGCGCCCAGGGTGGCGGTACTGTTTCCGACATCGCCGAATCGATCAAATTTGCCGCTGACAACGGCGCAGATGTGATTAACATGAGTCTCGGCGGCGGTGGCGAAAGTCAACTGATGGAAGATGCGATCGCCTACGCCCACAGCAAAGGCGTTACCATCATTGCCGCCGCCGGTAACTCCGGTGAAAATTCGGCATCCTATCCCGCCCGCTATCCCCACGTCATCGGCGTTTCGGCCCTCGGCCCCGACGGCGAAATGGCACCCTATTCCAACTTTGGCGCAGGAGTCGATATCTCTGCCCCCGGCGGTTCCGAAGCTGGCAAAATCCTACAAAGTACGATTGACCCAGAAACGGGTGCAGAAGTGTTTGAAGGCTACCAAGGCACTAGCATGGCCGCCCCCCACGTCGCCGGAGTTGCAGCCTTATTGAAGGCCACAGGCGTTACCGAACCAGACCAAATGCGGAATGTCTTATTGCAATCAGCGCGAGTTGTCGCCGAAGATCCCCTCAACCACTTTGGCGCAGGTCAACTCGATGCAGCCGCAGCAGTTCAGCTAGCAAATAAAGGTCAAGTCACTTTCCGCGATTTCTTCCGCTGGTTGCGGGATAACGGCTATCTCAATCCCCGCTTTTGGATTGATGGCGGCGCTGTCGCCCTTTTACCTAAATTAGCGATGGTAATCGGTTCCTATATGCTGGCTTGGTTCTTGCGGAATTATTTCCCCTTCCAATGGAGTTGGGGATTTTCTGGTGGTTTAGTTGCTGGCAGTTCCGGGTTATTTTTCCTAAAAGGTCTTTATATCTTTGACCTTCCCCAATGGCCTTTACGGATGATGGGCAGTTCTATTCCTGAATTTGGCAATACCATTCAGGGTAGTGCGATGCTGAATCCAATTTTTGCCAGTGCCTTAATTCCGTTTGTTTTAATTGCCCTATTTTTAGGACATCAAGAATGGAAATGGATCGCTATTGGTTCAGCAATTGGTGTTTCTAGTTGTTTAGCTGTAAGTGCAGCAGTATCCCCCGCTGTCTGGGGTGTGGGTACGGGTTTGCCAGCTCAAATTTTCTTGATTGTCAATGCTTTACTGTGTTTAGTAATAGCACGTTTAGCACTTAAATCGGAGGTAAGAACTGCATGAGTATCACTGTTAAAGGTGTCATTGAACGCAAAGGATTAGGGCCTGGTACTTGGGCTCTAGTAAGCGATGGCGGCGAAACTTATGAACTTAAGGAAGTTCCCTCTGAGTTAAAAAAAGCCGGTCAGAAAGTCAGCGTTAAGGGTGAAGTGCGAAAGGATGTGATGACTTTTGCAATGATTGGCCCAGTGTTGGAAGTGCAATCTTTTGAGGTTGATGGTGATTAGTTGATGGTAAGTTTTTTGCCAGGGTGAAAAAAAAACCCCAGCCAGAATTGGTTGGGGGTTATCCATCAGGGTGCATCTACTAATTTAGTATCCGTTGAGGGGGGGAAAGTTTCAGGATAATTTTTAAAATTTGTTGTGGGGATAAATAAAAAACCCTAGCCGTAATTGGTTAGGGTTCATCTATCAGGGTGCATCTACTGATTTAGTCTCCAGTCAGAGGGGGGATGTTTCAGGATGATTTAGGAATATGGAATAAAAGTACAATAAAAATCAGGTGATTGTATAATGGACAAGCTAGAGCAGTATAGTTACTAACTTCAAAAAATTGTCCGTATGAGTTAGAAGAAATTTTTAGCGATCGCTTTTCTCCTAGTGAACCGGCAACAGATGATGTGATGGAATAAGAGTGCTCTCTAGCTTCACACCACCTCGCAAATAAATTCTGGTCTGGATTAACGCTTCGGCTCAATATCGAACTCAAGCCGAGAACGATAAAACCCACATTCCGCAGATGTGGCTGGGATTTTTTTATTAGTTGTGAAAGCTGGGAGCCAATATGCTTTTGGATTGAACTTATGGGGTTTTAGCGTTACAGGAGCCTGTAAAATTTACCTAGATTAAGTAAGTTGAAAGAATTGACTTTTTCTAATATATTCATGTCGCTATATTTATCACTTCAACTCATCTTTTTAACAAAGTCAACTCATGCCAAGAGCAAATTGTCTTGACTCATAAATGAAGATTATTTACAAATATTTATACCTTAATATCAATCATCATCCACTTGAAAATATTAAATAGTATTGACAGCAATACTGCCCTAAATGCTTTAATACATCTTGACGGTCTTGGGTTAAATTGCTGACTTGCTTCTCTCCATTTATCGACACTAAATGCACCGCTTGAAACATCTGAAATATCCAGCGCATCGTCGGCTTATTTGTTAATTTCTTCACCTGATTTTTCACCCCCTCATTGCTAGCTTCTAATTGTTGTCTCAATTTCCTTTGAGCTAGGTTATAAACTAACAAGCACAGTCCCATTATCATTCCAATTGCTTCCACTCGCTCCGGCTTTTTCACAAATACGCTTGACGTAAAAAATAACGGATCTTTGATAAATCTAAATCCTCTCTCGTTACTTTGCTGCGCTTTGTACTCCGATAATACCTGTTGATTGCTCACTGTTTTAGTATCTAAGATATTCGTGGCTAATATAAATCTCCCGGCTTTGACTTTTTCCGCTTCTATTACTGATTTTCTGGTTTCTATTTTACCTGTAACTTGATAAACTGTTGTCTTGGTCTGGCTTGATATTTTCGGCTTAATTGTCGTTTTTTTGTACTTGGCTTTTCTCGGTATTCAATTTCTGCAATCTGGTGATATTTCCAAGAATCTGATAACCTTTTTATTGCTATCTCTGCATCGGTAATACAAGCAAACTCTTGCCCCGATAGCTTACGCACTGAGGCTTTGGCTGATTCTAACTGTTTCTCTACTTGCTTGGCTATTGTTTTAATTGCTGCTTGTTTTCTGATTTCACTCTCTATCACTAGCCATCTTTGCTTGATGTTAGCATACTCACTTGATATCGCTGCTATTTTATACCCCTTTATTTGATTTGGCTCCCAGGCATTATCTTTTATATCCCAGATTTTATTTTGAGCTTCTTTGATACTTAATGGCACTCTGGTTATCCATTTCATTCCTGCCATCGCTGACAAATTAGGAGCTGTGTATAAGGCACTGTCTGCTACACATATACCGTCAAATGTCCACTGATTTTGAAATTCTTTCAGTCTCTCTACAAATACACTTTTATCGTCCCAGCTTGATAATATTTGTCTAATGCTCTGCCTATCCTGTCATCGTTTAATTGTTCAGGCGTTACTCCTTCTCCAATTAGATGTTCTGTTGCTTTTCCTACAAAAAATGTATCGAATAGGTATATTGGGGCGCTCAAAAACCCCAATCCGTTCAAAATCATCGCTTTCATTACTTGTCCTGGGCTGAGGGTTTCTTTGGTTCTTAATCCCACTTTTTTGTTGACTTCTTCTACCAATTCCATCTCATCTATTATTCCTGCTACTATTCCCAAATGGTCTAAATTTACAATATTTATCGCTTCTGAGGGCTTTTTCATAGTTTTTAGAGTTGGGTTAGTGGTGGAAATTATTATATCCTAAAAAAGCCTAAAATGATTGCATAGCAATCACTTTAGGCGTTATTTATTCCGAATCTATCCTCTATTAACGCAACTTAAATATCTGCGGAATGTGGGATAAAACTTCTTCCAAATCGTCAAGGGTTTCAAACGAACGATTAACCAGGGGTTCGTCAACCAACGTCCACAATCTTTCTGCCGGTTGTAATTCAGCCAATCTGCGACTTTCCGACCATTCCATAACCCCCCATCAGGAGAATTCTCTTGTAAAACCTGCCATAGTTGGGCTTGTTCAATATCTTCAATTAATGGCTTTGAACCTTGATTTTGACTCCGGCGATCGCCAAGTCCTGAAGGCCCGGATTGGTTATATCTTTTAACCAATCCGTAGATCCATGTTCTGCTATAACCCTCTTTTATCACTCTCGACAAAGTATAATTAGGGGCGATCGCAAAAACTGAGACAGAGAGTATGGTTGAGCCTCGCCCACCTGCACCCACAGTAAAATTTGTGGACGAATATTGCCAGTTGTAGGGGGTAAATGAGCAGTCGTGCAGAAACTTACCTTAAGGCTGAAAGCTTTACTGGATAAGCATTCTGGGAATCACTCTTTTTGTCTCTCAAAAACTTGAAGAGTTGAAAATTAAACTGTACCAATTAGAGCATAGTTTGTTTGGTACAGTTTTTGTTAACGGCACAGTAAGGCTTTGAGGCTTTTAAATTTCAGACAGATCAATTGGTACAGGTTTATTAAGATGCGATCGCAATATTCAAAACGGCACAATCATTTCCTTAGCGTAAGTTTCTGTACGACTGCTCATTTCACCCCGGATCGCGGGCTGTGATGTGGCCAGCGATACCTTCGCTGAACCCGAAGCGACCAAATAGACGGAAGGCGGCTGCTAAACGCTGCTTGCGGTGGAGGCGTTCTTCCTTAACAGAAGTAAATGTAGGAGGTGTAAAGGATATTTGGGGAACTTTAATCGTGACCATATTTTTTGCTCCTGACTGCGGACTTTTGATAGCAAATTGGGGTTTATTACCCGCTTTTATTTGAGTCCGCCTATGCGGACTTAGCTTGTTTAGCCGCGATTTCTAATCGCCTAGAAAAGATGGTTTTTTCCTCGGATTCTTTATGTTTCCCTCCTTTCTCTTCTTTCCCTTATTCCCTAGCCTCTGATTCCTAACAACCTTGGTGGTTGCTCTATTTCTACTTATTCTACTTGCCGATCGCTTGACCGGCTAACCATGCTGTTGTCCAAGCACTTTGGAAATTAAACCCCCCTGTCACACCATCGATATCTAAAATTTCCCCAGCAAAGTAAAGACCGGGACAGCAGCGACTTTCCATTGTTTTAAAATCAACTTCTTTTAAGTTAACGCCGCCGCAAGTAACAAATTCTTCTTTAAATGCACCTTTTCCCTTAATTTTATATTCACCTTGGCTGAGTTCTTGAATCAGTTGATTAAGGCTTTTGTTTGATAGTTCTGACCAGCGTTTTTCGCTATCAATACCAACAGCAACCGTTAAATGTTCCCAGAGACGGCGGGGGATGGGAAGGGGACAGCTAGTGGCGATTGCTCTTCTGGGTAACTGGGATTTAACTGCTAGCAATTGTTGCCGCAAAACGTCTGGGTTATACTGGGGAAGCCAATTAATTAACAATGATGTTTGATAGCGACACTCGTGCAAAAATCTGGCACCCCAAGCGGATAGTTTTAGTACCGCAGGGCCGCTTAAACCCCAATGAGTAATTAGTATTGGCCCGGTTTGTTCTAATTTTGCAGCGGGTAATTGTACGCGAACATTACCAACGGAAACGCCTGCTAAATCTTGGAGGCGAATATCAGAAATGTTAAAAGTAAATAGAGATGGTACTGGGGGTTGGATGGTGTGACCTAAATTTTGCGCCCATTTGAAACCAGAAGGACTGCTACCAGTGGCCAGCAAGATGCGATCGCCTTTCAACTTTTCCCCCGATTTCAATTCAATTTCAAAGGAAGGGGAATGGGGATTAGAGATGGGGAACCGATCGGAAACAGATAATTTATCTGCTAGTTCAGTCTCTATTTGTAAGGGTTTAGATGTGGCAAAATCTGGTGTTAATCTTTTGATTGAAACCGCAGCAACACCAGTGCGAATTTCTACGCCTGCATCTTTAGCAGCCTGGATTAAACTATTAACTATTGTTGCAGAATCGTCTGTGGTAGGAAACATCCGGCCATCTGCTTCTGTTTTTAGTTTTATGCCGTGACTAGCAAACCATTCTACTGTATCGCGGGGTTGAAACCGAGTAAAAGCACCCCGCAGAGCTTTGCCGCCTCTGGGGTAATTTTGTACTAAAATTCCTGGATCGAAGCAGGCATGAGTTACGTTGCAACGTCCCCCACCAGAAATCCGAACTTTGGCGAGGAGTTCCCGCCCTGCTTCTAGTAAAGTGATGCGAGTTTGGGGATGAGCTTTGGCTGCTGCGATCGCTCCGAAAAACCCTGCTGCACCTCCGCCCACTACGATAACTCGCAGAAATTTATCGGACACATTTTTTCTCGTTTATTCTGGTTCAAAATCTGATTTTAGCGCACCGCAAATCGGACAAACCCAATCTTCGGGAATATCTTCAAACGGCGTTCCAGGTGCAATACCGCCATCGGGATCGCCTAGTTCTGGATCGTAGACATAGGCGCAAATTGTACAGATGTATTTTTGCATTTTGGCTTTTTCTCGATAAATAGACTAATTTTTACAAGTTTAGAGAATCAAAATTGATGGAATTGATGTTAACCCTAGTTTGTCACTCTAGGAAGAGTAAAATAGAAAGAGAAGTCTAAATGGGAGACACAGACTATGATACAGCCCAAAATTCCACAACCTACCATTAGTTTCATCGATCAATATTGTGGGAGTTATCAAAAAATATTTCCAGAAGTTAGAAGCTATGAAGCGTTTAAGCAAATTATTATGGGGATTTTGACACCAAGCAAGAGAAAAAGTTTAGTAACACTCTCTAAAATAATTGGATTAAAAAATAGTCAATCCTTGCATAATTTCTTAACACAATCTCCCTGGAAATCGGAAGAATTAAGAACCCAGAGACTAAAAATTATCTTTAACTGGTTAAAAGAAGAAGCAATTGACATTATTATAGATGAGACCGGAGATCCAAAAAAAGGAAATAAAACTGAATATGTAGCTAGACAATATTTAGGAAGGCTAGGAAAAGTAGACAATGGGATTGTAAGTGTCAATATTTATGGAGTTAGAAATGGCATAACATTCCCATTATTGTTTGAAGTTTACAAACCAAAATCTCGACTAAAAGCAGGAGATAAATATCAAAGCAAACCCCAAATAGCTGCTAGATTAGTGGAACAATTAGTTAGTCAATGGTTAAAAATTAGATATGTACTAGCTGAATATTAAGTAAAGGTCAACAACAAAAAAGATATGTGTGTGAGATAATATTTGGTCACAGGAATAAATATACTTATTGGTATCTAACAACTGATCCCGAAACATTACCAATCAATAGTACATCTTATGTAATGACTAATATTGACAAAATTAAATATCAAGATGTAGGCAATATTTATGGAGAAAGAACTTGGATTGAATATGGATTTAGACAAAGCAAATCTGAATTAGGTTGGTCGGACTTTCATGTAACTAAATATAATGATATTGCTAAATGGTGGTCAGCTATTTGTTGTGCTTTTCTCTTGGTTAGTATGAGGGCTATTTCAACTCAGCCTTCGGAATTATCTGACTTATCAACTTGTCAATCTGAACTGAATAGTTATCTAGCTGAACATCCAGACTGGGATTTCAATCAAGGCTGAAAATCAATGCTAAATAATATGCAATTACTATTATTACCACTATTAGCCCTCAAATTAGTTGAACCTTGGTTGAAGGTAATGCAAGCTCCTCTATTAGTTAGTAGCTTTAATACTTTAATTGGTCTGGTTAATCTCTGTGCTAATGCCTTAACAGGGACTAAATTAAATGCTATTCACCAATTTTCTTCTGCCTAGAGTGACAAACTAGGGTTACTCTCAGTCTTAGGAATACAATTGAAATATTCCATAAAGACCCAATACTGGCGACGAATTTCATCATCCTCTAATCTAGTCATCAGACAAGTTTAGAATTAAAGCGATCGCACTTCCTCAGAGAAGAGATGCGATCGCTTTTTCTTGGCCTGCTAAACTCAAAGTGGTGAAAATTCTTGTTTCAGTTATGAAATCTAGTAAATGGACGCATCTCCACGCTCAATTTCACTACTTGTTAATCCACCGCCAATTATTGCCGCGAAATCAGCGAATATTAGTAGCGGTATCCGGCGGACAAGACTCTTTATGTTTAACTAAATTACTATTAGATTTACAGCCAAAATGGGGTTGGGATTTGGCAATTATACACTGCGATCACCGCTGGCGTACAGACTCAAAAGCTAATGCCGATCGCGTAGAAGAATTAGCTCTCAATTGGCAATTACCATTCTATCGGCAAATAGCCGAGGAAATACCGAAAACTGAGGCTACAGCCCGACAATGGCGCTATCAAGCTTTAGCTGAAGTTGCGATCGCCCACAATTACCCCTATATCGTAACAGGTCATACAGCCAGCGATCGCGCTGAAACTCTCCTCTACAACCTCATTCGCGGTAGCGGTGCCGATGGCCTCTCTGCCCTCACCTGGCAGCGCCCTTTGATGGGGAGCGGGGGGGAGGGGGAGCAGAGGGGTAGAGGGGCAGAGGAGCGGGGGAGCAGAGGGGCAGAGGAGCGGGGGGAGCGGGGGAGCAGAGGGGCAGAGGAGCGGGGGGGAAATCTTCGTCTTTCCTCTTCCATCTCCCCCATCTTCCCCA